>NZ_JAXOQA010000065.1:0-9497 GCF_047307945.1 Commensalibacter sp. A3DC
CGTTTGAAAAACAGCTATACACAAGAAAACCTAGCTGATATTGTAGGATGTAAACAGCAAACAATTAACAGTATTGAAAAAGGCAGAATTAAACGCAGCAAATATCTGCCATATATCGCCAGCGCATTGGGCGTAAATATAGCTGACCTGGATCCTGATCTTAACAAAGATCAAAATAAAAGAGCCTTTGAATTGACCCATTCCAACAATCACAAGGAAAATATCAATAGCGATATAAATACGGTAAATATTCATGATGTCATAAATGAACATAAACCGACATCAAATTATTTGAAAAAAATAAACAGTGACATTCCTATATTCGCCACCATCAAGGAACTTGACAATTATTTCTTAATTACAAATACACCTGTAGAATATATTCCACGACCCCATCTGGTTAACCTTGAAAAAGATGCATTTGGAATTATAATAGGCAATCATGCTATGTATCCCCTATTCCGTGTTGGCGATGTAATTGTTGTTCATCCACGGAAAACAGTAAAAGAACATGATGTCTGCATTTTTATTGGCTATGAAAATGGATTAATGATTTACACTATTGGAGAGTTAATTCACGAGGATGCGCTATCATGGACGGTAAGGCAATACAAGCTCTATTGTAATTTTTCTCTTCCGAAAACGGTTTGGAAGAAATGTAATGCAATTATTATAAAAATTTTCAGATGATCATTATTGCCTACCCGCAATTTTCAAAAATTATTTTAATTTTAACCAGTAAAACAAATAGGCTACTATCTCTCTATTCAAAGAAAAAATATCCCGCCATGAATTATAACGCGGAGCAGATTGACCTTTCAATGGCATGCCAGCCTGTTTAAAAGCCAGTTGTATTCTGGGTAGATGATAATACTGAGATATTGCAATAACTGATTT
This sequence comes from Commensalibacter sp. A3DC, assembly GCF_047307945.1. Classification (NCBI taxonomy): domain Bacteria; kingdom Pseudomonadati; phylum Pseudomonadota; class Alphaproteobacteria; order Acetobacterales; family Acetobacteraceae; genus Commensalibacter; species Commensalibacter sp. A3DC. The sequence goes on from NZ_JAXOQA010000065.1 coordinate 898, forward strand.
AAAATGTTGCTTGGTGCATAATTCAGACACATTTCTGACAGTTGCTCTTGTATTAACCCCTTTTTCATCAAGAATAACCGCTTCACGGGGTATATTCTGGGTAAGTAAGTAATCGGCCATAACCTTAGCCTCATTATATCCTTCTTTTCCCAATCCCCCGCTAACAAAAATTAAAGGGGCGACATGTTTACGATATACAAACACCGTCTCATCTAAACGTGCTTTCAATCCAGAACTTGGCGTACCATCCTCATTAATTTTGGTACCAAAAACCACAAGTAAATCAGCATTGTCAATCTTTTTGCGACTACCCAAAAAAACGATAGCTATTATTATAGTTATGTAAAAAAATAAGATTATTAAAAACGTTCTGTAATTTAGCAGCATAATATAAATTTATTGATTTCAAACTATTACATTATACGTTAATTCCATTTAAATATTAAGAAAATCTTTTTTGATCCAGATAAGAACAAATTCCTTTAAAAATATAATAACCAGCTGTCATTAGGCAATCAAATAATTATTATCACTAAACTAATCTTGCCAATTTTATTTAACCAAAAAATATTCAAGGATATAAATTCCCATTCTATCCAACTGAACGTTCTGAATCGGTTAAGATAATTTGTACCCACTTTTTATCGCATAATCTGTCATGAACTGGCAAGAATATGATAGATAAATATGGATTTTTTTAGGAAAAACAAGGGATTTGTCAGGAATTGGCAACATCTGGCATATTCAAATGGTGTCCGCGGCGGGATTCGAACCCACGGCCCCAGGATTCATCTCACCACGATTTTCATCGCCATTGATTGTGAAATTGACAATCAATGTTTGTAAGCTGGACTGTCTCTTTACCATAGAAATATTTCCGTAGGTACCACCCGTACAGTCTCTACACCTTTCTGTTAAATTCAAAACAGACTTGGCTCGGGATTGGCATGATCGTTCTTGATCGAAGCGTTCCCCGAATTAGAGTGGATTCACCTTACTGTTTCCAAATAAGATGCCCAATATTTAGGAATCCTGTGCTCTATCCTGCTGAGCTACGCAGACACTATGCCTCTTTTACCCTGTCTTTATAAATTTGAAAAGAGTTCCTTTAAATTCATTACCATTTTTTTGTCCTTAACCATCTGGGCAATCATCAACATAAACTGTCGACATAATGTTTCACCCGGCACAGCAGTTTGCTTGCTTAAAAGTTCCAGATACTGAACTTGTCTGGCAAGATCCAATAATCGTTCTTTATTCCAATAGGTCATTGCCCTTTGAAAATCATTGGCACGCTTGAAAAAAATTGGTGGATTTAATCTTCCCATTGCAGATTTCAGGGACAATCCATCTTCTTCCATCATGATTCTAACCTGCATCATACGATCATTTAAATATAAAAGTCCACGAATAAGCGCAATTAAGGTAATCCCTTCCTTAAGTCCCCGATTTAACGTACGATCTGCAACAATTGTTTGCCCTGTCATAACCGCATATAAAATATCCTCTATAGAATATTCATTACTATCCCCCAAGACCTGTTCAACAGCTTCAATTGTAATTTCTGCCTCATCTCCAACAAAAAGTAATAATTTTTCTATCTCATTACGAATAAGAATTCGATCTCCACCTAACATTGCCAATAAATATCGGAATGCATCCGGGGAAATCTTCTTTTTCCCCAATAGTGAATGAACAGTTTCTTCCAGTGAGCGTCCAGTCTCTGCATAACACGCAATTGCCGCCATTAATGGATGTTTTTCGGCCAAGATCCGTAAGGGAGAACGAGTGGAAAGACTGCCCGCTTCAATAACAATCACTGAATCCAAATGGGATGAATTTTCTTTGTTCAAATAAGAAGCGCAAAAAATTTCAAGTTTTTTAGCTAAATTATCCGATGCATCTCTTACCCATACAGCACGTTGCCCACCCATCAAAGATAAGGCTGTCGCCTCTTCAACCAAACGGTCATGATTTTCCTTATCCAAAACAGCGACAAGAAAAGGATCGTTCAAACTATTGGCAATTTTTTTTACCAAGCGGCTGGCACGTTCTCGTACCAATCCTGTATTTTCTCCATAAATCAGATATACACGAAATTGATTGATATCTTGAAAAATACTTGTAATTTTTCGTGCATCGATTTTCATGAAATATTGATACCCTTATTTCATCTTTTATCCATTACTTATCTGAAGGCATTTCATCTTCTGTCATGTTATCCATTCCAACAGGAATCATGGTATTTCGACCGGTAGCCATTGCTGGCATTCCATCACTTCCCGCTGATTGAGTCTGTGCTCCGCTTGTTCCAGGCATCATGCTTGGTAACATATACTGCGCCTTGGGTGTATTTGGAACTTTACTTGTTTCTTGAAAAGAATCATTATGCCTGAACCAGACAGCAACTTGTTGTGTAACTTCATTCGCCAAATTCTGAGCAACACGAGTTTGCGCGGTTTCGTCATTCAACGTCTGAGCAAAATATTGTTCAAAAGTAATATTATAACCATCCATTGTCTGCGCATCACCCTGTGCCAAAATGACTGGATTAACAGATATGGTTTTCAATATCCAATGCGCATTCCCGGTCATTCTTGCCCGACCCGAAGAATTGTCATAATGAATATCAATCGCTTCTTCACTTAAAGACGGGGTTACATCCAACTCATATGTTTTTGGATCTTCAGGCCCATCCCCTGCCATATTCTGTTGTAAAAACTGCCGAATTTGCTGACCAAAACGATCATTCAAAACAGGAATATAAACTTTTTTCAATTCCTTATTGGTATCCAATGTAGCCGTTTTTTTATAGACAGGATGAAAACCACATCCTGCCAATAAAATTGCAAACCCCAAGGGAACACTGGATTTTTTAAGGAATATAGTTAATGATTTCATCAGTTTACCACAAAATTAACGATTTTATTAGGCACATAAATTGTCTTTAAAACCGTTTTTCCTTCCAAAAATTTAGAAACTGTTTTCTCCCGCTGTGCCAATTGGATTATCTTTTCTTTTTCCATATCCGGAGCAACCTCAATCGTTCCCCGTAACTTGCCCTTTATTTGCACAGCAATAACCACTTTTGTCGCGGTTAACAAAGCTTCATCTGCTTTAGGCCATTCACTTTCAGCCAACAATTTGTGATCCTCAAAAAGATGAGACATCATTTCTTCCGCCATATGCGGAATTAACGGACTGGAAAGTCGACTTAACATCATGGCAGCTTCACGACGAGCAAAATCCATTCCCGGATCACCCGATTTTTTTTCTGCATCAGCCAAAGCATTGGTTAATTCGCGCAATCTTGCAATCGCAACATTCATTGCAAAATTATCCAATGATTCTGTTACCGCAACAATGGTGCGGTGGGTCAAGCGTCGCAATTGATCCGCATTTTCCGAAAATGTATCAGGTAAAACAACCAGCACTGGAACCTGTTGTGATACCGTTAAAACCAAACGGTATAAACGTTGCAGGTAACGGGAAGTGGCCATTACCCCTTCCTCTGTCCATTCCATGTCCCTTTCGGGAGGATTATCTGACAATATGAACCAACGTGCCGTATCAGCACCAAAACGTTCAATAATTGCAGATGGTGGAATCGTGTTTTTCTTGGACTTTGACATTTTTTCAACACGACCAATCTTAACAGTTTCGCCGGTATCACGTAAAACAGCTTTATTCCCTGTTTTTTTTACTTGGTCAGGAAAAATCCACTCGCCTTGTGCATCTTGATAACTTTCATGCATCACCATACCCTGAGTAAATAAAGCTTTAAAAGGCTCATCAACACTCACATATCCCATTTGTTTCATGGCTCGTGTAAAGAAACGCGCATATAGCAAATGTAATATCGCATGCTCAATTCCGCCAATATACTGATCTACCGGCATCCAACGATGAACAGCCTCCTTTTCTGTCGGGGTTTCGGCATGAGGTGCTGTAAATCGTGCAAAATACCAGGAACTATCTACAAATGTATCGCATGTATCGGTTTCTCTCTGGGCAGCTCCATGACAATGGGGACATTCAACATGTTTCCAGCTTGGATGATTATCCAACGGATTTCCGGATAAAGAGAAATCAACATCCTCTGGTAACTGAACCGGCAACTGGCCTTCTGGAACAGGGACTATTCCGCATTTTGGACAATGAATAACAGGTATTGGACAGCCCCAATAACGCTGACGGGAAATGCCCCAATCCCTTAAACGCCAGTTCACCACTTTTTCACCAATGCCCAATTTTTCCAATTCCGCTATTGCCACATCCTTGGCTTTGACTGTTGGCAATCCATCCAAGAATTCAGAATTTACAGCAATTCCCTGATCTGTATATGCAGTCTCGGTAACCTTAAAAGTTTCAGAGGTTTCTCCTTTCGGAACAACAACTGTCTTGAAATCAATTTTATATTTGCGTGCAAAATCCAAATCCCGCTGATCACCACAGGGACAGGCAAATATTGCACCCGTTCCATAGTCCATCAATACGAAATTGGCAATCCAGATTGGAAATTCCTGATCAGGCATAAAAGGGTGCCGAATTTTCAGGCCAGTATCGATTCCTCTTTTTTCAGCTTTCTCAATCGCCTCTTCTGAAGTGCCCAACTGATGACATTCGGCTATGAAATCAGCCACTTCGCGATTTGTCTTTGCCAATTTAGCCGCCATCGGGTGATCAGGTGAAATAGCAACGAATGCCATACCAAACAGGGTATCCGGACGGGTTGTAAATATTTCCAAAACGTTCAAACTAGATTCAAAATCTGCTGGCAAATTCAGAACCTCAAAACGCACTTTTGCCCCTTCGGATCTTCCCAGCCACCGCTCTTGCATCGCTTTCACACGATCAGGCCAGTCATTTAGTGTATTCAATCCATCTAATAAAGGCTGTGCAAAATCCGTAATTTTCAAAAACCACTGGAAAAGCTGTTTTTTTACAATTGGAGCTCCAGAACGCCATCCCTTGCCATCAATTACCTGTTCGTTAGCCAACACAGTTTGATCAACAGGATCCCAATTCACCCAACTTTCGCGACGCTCAACCAGGCCTTCTTCCAGCAAGCTTAAAAACAATTTTTGTTGCTGACCATAATATTCGGGCTGACACGTAGCAAATTCTCTGTCCCAGTTTAGGGAGAAGCCCAATCTTTTGAGTTCTTCCCGCATGGCGGCAATATTTTCCATAGTCCATTTAACAGGAGAAACACCATGGCTTTTGGCAGCATTTTCAGCTGGAAGACCAAAAGCATCCCATCCCATAGGATGTAATACGCTATAGCCCCTTGCCCGCTTGTATCGAGCGACAACATCCCCCAATGTATAATTTCTTACATGCCCCATATGCAACTGTCCGGATGGATATGGAAACATTTCCAAGACATAATATTTTGGCAATTCAGAATTAGGTACATTGGGTACATCAAACAAATGACGTTTTGCCCATTGCTGTTGCCAATAAAATTCTACACGTTGAAAATCATACGATGATGGAGTGGAATTATTCATGTTAGTCTATCAAATATATTAAATTTACTTAAGTTTATCAGCACGCAACTGACGTGCGCGCACCTGAATTTTACTGGTAAGATCTGAAGCTGTATGAGAGGTTACAGGCGCATCGACCCACTGTCCGTTTTCCTTTATCTGACGATGAACAACAACACTGATCGAATCCGATCTCAACCGTCGGTCAAGTACAGTGCAAACAACTTGAAATCTTTCAGGATTGGATGGAACAGGCTGATACCAATCCGTTATAATGCTTCCCCCCACAGCATCAGCTGAAAGCATGGGCATAAAAGCCAACGTATCCAATGCCGCACGCCATAAATAAGCGTTAACACCACCTGCCAGACTATCATCCCCACCTGTGGCTGAACGATCCACACCAACAAGATGGTTTTCGGGCAAAATCAGATCCCGTTCTTTTTTATGACTGGAACAAGCTACAAGCCCCAGACTTAAAGCACTGACCATTACCAAAGAACGGGAAAAAGAGAATGAAGCAATTAAATTCTTCGTCATGTAGCCTCTCCAATGATTATTAAGGCAGCTTGTGAATTTATTCCTATTCGCATTTTGCCTTTTGTACATCAATAAAACGGAAATATTACAATAATAATAGGTTTTCTTATACAGATTTTTATACGTTTTTTAAATCTTTATTCATAATTTCAATCAACTTTTCCCGGAAAAAAACAACCGTTTAACCGTTTCCTCAATTTCAACTGTTGATAAATCATGTGCTTTGGCAATAGAGCGGCATGTTGTTTTATCAGGAACAACTGAAACAATTTGATTGTTTAACAGTTGTCCCACAATAACTTTTATTTTTCCCCATGGGGTATTAACGTTTTCATCATAATGAATCAAATTTTCATATTTCTCAATACGCCAATGCACATATGCCGTTTTTAATCTTTGAAATAAGAAACGACGCATCTCATCAGCATGTTCCGGGAGACAGAAAATAACAACCTTATCGGTCATTTGATTAAAGACTGAATAAATTGGCACAGTATAGACAAATTTTGCCCCATTCGCATAAAGATGGGTTTGTAATTCAATTAATGCATCTTGCGATGATTTGGCAAATTCTGCCTCTACAATAACAATTTCCCCAATAACTGATTGTGTATTTTTTCCTTTTGTTGTGGTTCCCACACATAGTCTTAAAAAATTTGGAAGATTATCATATTCCATTCTTCCCCCTCCATACCCTATACGAGAAATCAAGATTGGAGGGCAAGGCTGATAACTGGTCTTTAACGCTTTCAACAATGCGGCACAGGTTGGGGTTAACAATTCCTTTTGTGGACCCGAGGCATAAATAAGAACCTCATTTCCCAAAAGCTCAAGCGTTACAGGGGTTGGAATAGGTAAAAATCCCTTGGAATCTTTTTTGATTCCCGATCCTACATTCAAGGGGGAAACATACCATTGATCTATCTTCAGCCAGACACATGCAACGCAACAAACTGTTACTCCAACAATCGTGTTCAGCGCTTTAATCTCATGAAAACTGATTTCTTCGATTGGCAGACCTGAGATTTTGGCTTGTGCTTCAGCCAAATTCTGAAAAGTTTCCAAAATAAGCTTTTTCGCTTTTACAGGTAGGGACGCATTGGAAATCAAGGCCTGAATTGTTCCCAGCAACTGTTTATTATTGACTTTTTCATCTTGAAAAGAACGCAAGAAATCATGAGAAAAATTCAAGCCATTTTCTGAAATGTCAAAACTAATATAGGCTTTGATCGTTGCAATATTGCTTCGCTTGACATGCATTAATTCTAGACGTGCGCCTATATCAAGGGCGTCAACTGCATCTTGTAAAATTTGTTCAGGAACACCGGCACTTGCCAAAGCCCCTATAAATCGGCTGCTACTCATACCAGCAAAACAGTCTAAAAAACCGATTCTCACAAATCTACACTTTCTCCAGAATATTTACAGTAATTATTTATAACCTAATTAAAAATTATAACAATTCACTTATTATTCAATAATCCTTTCTGCAACCCCAATTCATTGATTAAAACATTAAACATTAATAAAAAATCAAATACCTCAATCAATAACTAATGTAATATTTGTTGTTTATTGATTTTCATAAAATTATCATAGGCTTCTTTAACAAAGGCAGAACGACGGATCGCCATCATAAACAGATCTTGAACAACCTTACCAAATCCTCTTTCCGGTCTTAAAACCTGAAATAATAAAACAACCCGAGTTTGATTCGTATCATTTTCAACACTATGCCTATAGGTATCATCGAAAAGAATGCATTTATCCTGGACCCAGTATAAACGTTGCGTATCAACATCAATCCAGCATTTTTTTTGATCTATCGGCACAGCGACCCCAAGATGACACGTAAGCAAACCTTTGGTCACACCATAATGCGGGGGGATAACGGCACCCGGTTCAAGAATAGAAAAAAACGCTGAATTTAAATTCGGAATCTTATCTATCAAAGCTGCTGTTTTAGGCATTAACTTACAGTTTTCCATCACCCGTAACCCGTAACCCTGCAAAAAAAAGGATTTCCAACGTTTATCCGCGGCAATTCTAGCATGGTCAGGAGATATATCTCGCAGTGAGGGTGCGTTAACAGATTCATTTTGATACTTCTGAACAAGCTGTTCCCATTCTTTACGAATTATATCTGCATTAGCTTCAATTACAGATATCCATGGTAGAACCGAAATATCATATACGGGTTGATCCGGAATTTCTGAATAACGGGAAAGCACTTTATTAAAATAAGGACGAAGTTTTTTCCCCATTTTGATTATAAAAGGTCTTTTAGGCTTTATAATTTTTTTTTGCATAATTTTACCAAAATATTATATGGATCTATTACAAAAATTATTTTCAGTAATCTAATATTTTTCCATTTCACAATATGAAAAAACTATGTCTATATTATAATGCGAAAAAAGATTTTGTTTAAACAAAACAGATAATTTCGTATTGAAAATATTTTCAATTATTTTTGAAGCAAATCTTCTAGTACTTTTTTAAATATCTATATAATCTTACGATAATAATTATTTAACGTATTGCTAGATTGATATTCCCTTTTGGTGT
>NZ_JAXOQA010000066.1:0-8972 GCF_047307945.1 Commensalibacter sp. A3DC
AATTAATTGGAAGCGTTGATCCCATTTAATGATTATAGAATAAACGCCCCAATTTATTTTATCGGCTTGGTGGAGCCATAAAAGAAGGTTCTATATTTTTCTTAATATGTTTGGCAAGAATTTCATCAAGTTTTTTATAGTCCTCTTTTGTCAATTGCCAGCCCAAGGCATCTTGAACACCATTTATCTGTTGGGGTTTTCTGGCTCCCCAAAGTGCAATATTGCCTTTATAACGATCAATGACCCAGCGAACAGCCAAGGCTAGCAAACTTTTATTGTAGTTTTTTTGTGCATATTCTTCCAAATCTCTAGTCGCTGCCAAATAATGTTCGAAAAGGGGTGGTTGAAATTTAGGATCAGATTTTCTCAAATCATCCCCCGTGAATTTAGTGTCTTTGTTCATTTTTCCACTTAACAAGCCACGGCAAATTGAACCGTAACAAAGGGTGGCTAATTTATGTTTTTCTGCGCAAGGAAGAATATCATTCTCGATACTTCTTTCGAACATGTTATATGGAGGTTGAATAGCGGCCAAATCGGCATATTGGCTGAATTCTTCAATTTGTTTGGTTGAAAAATTGCTGACACCGATTGCTTTGATCTTGCCCTCTTTTCTCAATTTTTCCATAGCCTGTGCCGTTTCCTTAATCGGGGTTTTATCATCTGGCCAATGAATTTGATAAAGGTCAATATAGTCTGTATTCAGTCTGCGTAAAGAATCCTCAATTTCTTTTTGAATACGTTTTGGGCTGGAATCTCTAAACATTTTACCAGAATTATCCCAATTTAATCCGACTTTAGTGGCCAATACAATATTATCTCTTTTCCCTTTTAAGGCTTTACCTACGACTTCTTCTGCATGGCCAAAACCATAAACTGGCGCTGTATCAATCATATTGATACCATTGTCTAGTGCTGCATGAATGGTTTTGATAGCATTGTCGTCATCGGGTCCTCCCCATGATGATCCGCCGATTGCCCATGTTCCTAGAGCAATTCGAACGATTGTTTTATCAATATTGTGGATTTTGATTGTGTCATGTTGATTAGTCATGATCCCTCCTTATAAGACTTAAATATTAATATCAATAATAAGTTTATCATGATTTATATTTTGCGCGTAATTATTATTTAAATATTAGTAGTAAAGATATTAATATTTAATTTTTCATTAATCCATATAAATGAATATTTAGTAATAATAGTAGTAAATAAAATTTTTATTTGTGTTTCTACAGTTTTATTATTGAATCATTCAATGGGGGGCAGTTCTTCATCTGATTTCAGTTTCGGAGTACTGGCATCCATAATGGCTAGTATTGCAGCTGTCAGAGGTGAAGCAAGGATCAGTCCTGGCATGCCTAAAATTGTACCAAAAACAGTTTGAGATAAGATAGTGACAGCAGGAGGCATTTTTACAGTATGTTTTTGGATAAGAGGTGATAAGACATTTCCTTCTAAAAACTGGATGATACAATATAAGATTATGACTAATATACCTTCTTTATTCCCTTGAGAAAAACCAATCAAAACAGCAGGAACAGCCCCTATGATTGCTCCAATATAAGGGATAAAATTCGCCATGCCGGCAACAAAACCCAATGCAAGGGCCAGGGGTACCCCAATAATGCTTAAACCAATGAAAGAGCAAATCCCGACGACTAGCATGTCCAGAGATTGTCCAGCTGTCCAGGACCATAAGGCATGTCCGCCAACCATTAATAACTTACGGATTTTTGGACGTTGACGACCTGGGAAAAGACGGAGTAGGCCATTACCGTATAAATTTGGTGAGGCAGCAAAATATAAACCCGCTATGAATACAACAAATATGGTGCCAAGAACCCCAAATACAGATGTAATGAAACCGGTCATTGAACCTGCAATTCTAGAGCCAAGGGTAAAATGAGCATTACTATTATTAGAACCCCCGCCAATAGAATTGGGAAGATAATTCATAATCATGTCTCCCAAGGGATTATTATGCAAACGATCCCTGAAAGTCCCGACTTGAGTTCCAAGAGCATGTTTTAATTTGATAATTTGTTCATTAATCTGCGGTCCGCTGGTTAGGATGACTGCACTAATAATGCCAACAATTAAAATTAAAACTATGGTCAGAGCTAGCCAGTGGGGAAGATGTGTATGTTTGCGAACGATCGTTGCAAGTCCCTTCAGAATTATGGCGGTTAGTGTTGCCGCAAAAATAATCATCATCAAATCGCCAATAAGCCAGATTGCTATAACCCCTACGGTCAGCAAGATGACAATTTGAAGAAGAGAATAGAGCTGTTCCTGTTGGGTTGGTTGTTCTGAATTAGAATTAGGAGACATTTTATTATATATTTATAATATTATGAATATGATCCATCATGCGATGATTGTTGTGATAATTCAATAGTTAAATAATATCATGTTGAGTTTTTAGAAAGAATTTTCACGCATGCTTTGTTCATAATGGCTGACTGTCTCTTCCACTGATCCGTCAGCGTATATTTCTCCAGCCTTTAGCCATATTACACGGGTACACCATTGCCTGATGATTGGCATGGAATGTGTTGTTAAAACAACAATTTCTGCCTTATTGATTATATTTTCCAATCGTTGTCTTGCCTTACCCTGAAAATTGTTATCTCCAGCCATGAACCATTCATCCATTAGCAAAATATCTGGGGTTACAGATGTTGCCAGACCAAAGCTTAATCGCATCATCATACCTGCAGAATATGTCTTGATTGGCAAATCAAGAAATTCATGCAATTGTGCGAATTCCTCAACATCTTTTTCCAGGGCTTTGATCTGCTCATTATTGTATTTAAGACGTTTACCCCTTAAATAAATATTTTCTCTACCAGAGAGAATACGGTTCATGCCTGCATTTGTATCCAATAAAGATTCTATTATACCGTTAGTAATGATTTTTCCAGAATTGGGTTCGTATATTCCAGTGATTGCACGAAGCAGGGTTGATTTTCCTGCCCCGTTGTGGCCGATCAATCCAACACGCTCTCCCGCTTTTATTGATAGATTGATATTTCGCAATGCTTGAACTGTTATACGGTTAGCATTGTCAACCAGAATATCAGCACCTGTTTTCTGGTTTAAGGATTGTTGTTTAGAGATGAACTTTCCTGCCTTAGCAAATAATGTTTTTTTTAAGGAACGATGATTGCTATGATAAAGAGGGAATTGTAATGAAAGTTCCTCTAATTTTATAAAACTTGATTGAGTCATTGATTGGATTTTATAACGCTCTTACATTACGAACAGTTTTTTTTAAAAATTCTATATTGATATTATCTTTTAGCATGTCAATAAAGCAGTAGTTGATATTGTTTGTGGAGGCTATTAAAAAAGGCCAGCATGATATGCTGGATTTATTTTTGTTAAAAGAGGTCAATTCCAATAAGGTTGTGTCTTTTTGACAGAAATATAGATTAATCAGTTCAGGACAATGTGGGGCTATGATAAATTCAGCCTGTGAAAAAAGTGCGATTTGTGATTCCCAGTCCATATTCTCTAAATGGATAATGGGTAAATTCAATTCATTACAAGTCTGGGTCAAGATTGATTGAAAATGATCAGAAAAACAGGGTTGATTTTTCTGGTTCGTTGCAATCAAGAAATTTGTGGGAAGGTCATTTTTATATCGGGAATTTTTGTTAATGAAATTGAAGATTCTTCTAGTGTCATGAAAATTGAAATAATCGTAAGGATAATGACTGTTTGGATGGAATAATGCTAGTTTTTTCGCTTTATATATACCGTCCTTCAAAAATATTGTACGAGAGTTTAGCTTAGCTTTTTCTAATGTGTTATCATATAATTCACGAGATATTAAATTACCAATGAATATATTATTGTTTCTATATTCAGGAATGGTAATTTTCATTGTTGTAGGTGTATATAAATTTGCCAGATAAGATTTTGACAGACAATATCCCATCCAGTGGTCGTATTGCATCCATTTGGGATCAAAAGCGAGAAAAATTTCTTCTAATAATTGTGCATCATTCAAATCAATCTTTATTTGATCTAAAGACTGATTTTTACAAAAATGAAGAGTTTCATCAATTAATTGTAAATCATTTGTTATAACTACACCATCGAATCCCTCTTGAACAATAAAATAAGCATTTTCAAGAATTGATAAAAAAAGATTTCCTTCAGGGATATAAGTTAGAATATCATTTAAATTGTTATTGTGCGGATCAATCTCAAATCCTAAATCATTTAAATTTTGCCCTTCGTAAGCCGGGATCAAGGGATGACGCAAACGTTTTGAATGATTAACTGAGCTTTTCAATACGCCAGGCGGGCGAAAAGTAAAAATAGAACAATTTTCCTTAATATTCATGGTTCAATCGCTTTGTATATCTTATAAATAAATAGTTTAAATTTTATATCCAAAAAGCCAGCCTTGTTCTCGACCGTATAAACATTATCCAAGCAAGTTCCCATAATACCAAACTATAAGCTAAAGCACTTAGATAAACAGAAATGGTAGGGATTTCTCCCAGAATAGGTCCCTTAATAATCTGCATCGTGCTGTATATTGGATTAAGCAAAAGTAATGATTGAAAATTATGAATCTGAGATGGCATCCACATGATCGGGGTAATATAATATACGATTTGTATCAGACTGTTGATTATTTGTGGAATGTCCCGAAAACGTGCACAAATACTTCCCAGCAAAATACTGATGGCGAGACTATTGATAATCCAAATAATAAATCCTGGTATGGATAATAAAATAATCGTTCCAGGCCATTTATGATAATAAATAAATACAAGAAAAGGAGTAATGCAGTTTAAAAAGGTAATCAGGAAATTCCTGATAACGGTACGGATTGCTTGCAAGAAGAAGGGAAGTTTTAATGAGTGGATGAAAGTATCTGTTTGTAGAAAACATTGACATGCATCAACAATCATACTGGCAATACCATTTTGCCAAAAAATTAGGGAAAAAGAAAGATAAGGTAGGTAGGTTTCCGTATGGATTTTAAACAGGGAACCGTAAATGAGACCAATTGCCAACATCATCGTCGCTGATGAGAATGTCATCCATATAGGCCCTAAAAGGGAACCCTTATAACGTAATTTGATATCTAGCCATGCCATTGAATAAGCCAGTTTCCACAATTTTAAACTTTCTTTGATATCGATCCAACATTGTAAATGTCGATAATAAAAATTCTGATTACTGGTTCGTATTTGCGTGGACATTTTAAAGATTAGACATCAATTCTTGTTGAAATAAAATAATTAGTCATGGTTTATCACAAAGAATAAAATATACACAAATCATTCTTCAAAAAATGACGGGGATTTTTTATTCTTATACTTTTAATAATAAGTTTTCTTACTCTATTGTAAAGAAATGCTTTATAATGTACACCTTAGATAGAATTCTTAAAGTGTTTATCTGATTCGTACAAGTCTTTGCAATCCGAACAGCTTCGTAAGATAACACTGAAAAAAAATGGATTTATTTGGAAATAAATTCTTTATGGAATGTAGATAAGGGTAAGGTATAATGAAGCGATCAGAAGATTTTACAGGATCTGGCGGAAAACTCAAATCTGGTTCAATGAAGTTTATTATTTCCAGACAAAACGAAAAACAACTTCATGATAAATCTCTTTATTTATCCCTGGTTCGTTTTGGTGTGCTCGGATGTATTGTTGGAATGTTGGCTGCATGTACAAACAATGCACCCCGTCAGCAACAAATACCTATTGCTCAGGAAGTTGCGCATTATAAAGCGAATGCCCGTTCTTACTATACTCCACCAGGGCCTCCAGAGGATCCATGGGGGCCATATATTCAGGAGGCATCTGCTCGGTTTGATGTGCCGGAAATATGGATTCGGGCAGTTATGCAGCAGGAGTCTGGTGGAAGTTTATATCATAATGGGCAACTGGTAACTTCTGGTCCCGGTGCGATGGGGTTGATGCAGTTAATGCCCCCAACATATGATGAAATGAAAATTGCTTATAATCTAGGGGATGATGCTTATGATCCTCATGATAATATCATGGCTGGAACGGCATATATTCGTCAAATGTATGATATTTATGGCTCTCCAGGTTTTTTGGCTGCATATAATGGGGGGCCTGGCAGATTGGATGATTTCTTAACACATAATCGTACATTACCTTTGGAAACCCGACGGTATGTTGCCTCAATTGGCCCTCAAATTCAGGGTATAAAACCAAACCGACAATCGCAAGCTGATTTGATGGTAGAGGGTCATGAAAATGGTATGGGTGTCAATGCAGTTCAATATGCTACGGCAACGCAACCCGGATTTCAAAGAATGGCATTGTCGCCTCAAGCTCAAGCAGTGCAGAATGCATGGCAAAATCGCCAGACAACAGAAACGCTTAATCAGGCCAGTCTTAATGGGACAAGCTCTGCAACAACTGATAGTTTGAACAGGCAAAGTTTACAAGGGGCAGGCTCAGCAGCGATACAAGTTGCTATGACATCACCACTGCCTTCACAGCCTGC
Organism: Commensalibacter sp. A3DC; assembly: GCF_047307945.1. Classification (NCBI taxonomy): domain Bacteria; kingdom Pseudomonadati; phylum Pseudomonadota; class Alphaproteobacteria; order Acetobacterales; family Acetobacteraceae; genus Commensalibacter; species Commensalibacter sp. A3DC. The sequence goes on from NZ_JAXOQA010000066.1 coordinate 6,516, forward strand.
TGTATCAACCTATCCAGTTAAATGGAAGAATTTTGACACTCATCCAGTTGCTTCTTCAACTGCACCATCAGTCGTTACGCGTCAAGATGTTAAATCAGCATGGCTGGCTAGGGGATATCAATCAACCCAGGCACCAGCAATGCAATCGCGTCCAATGCCTGTTCAGGTTGCATCAGCTCCGGCAGCTTTGCCATCAAGATCAGAACGGAAACAATATTATAGACCCATTTCCTACCAATTTCCAGCTGCAGAGGCTTCTGTAAATTATAATCGTAAAAGAGGTATGAATTTAACTAAAAAAGAAAATATGTCGTCATTATCAGGAAACTGGGGAATTCAGGTCGGAGCTTTTGCTTCATCAAGTCAGGCGAAAAATGCTATTGGTATTGCAAAAAATCGAGCTTCTCTTTTTTCAGGTAAACAACAGGTACAAGTCGTTCAAAAAGGTAAAAGCAAGATATATCGCGCTAGGGTGACAGGGTTAAGTCTAAATGCCGCCCAGATGGCCTGTAAAAAACTAACTGCTTGCATCATGGTAAAACCATCCAATAGTTAATGATTCTAAAATTTAATTCATTAGCTAATATTAAAAGCGTGCCAAATAATTATATGTTTAGTTCGCTTTTATTAAAAATTAAATTTTGAATACCTGCAATTTGGGTTCAGTTATTGTCCGAAAATATTGAAGGTCTGTTGCAATCTTCCGGTTCAACTGTTCTACTGCAATTCATGATCAGTATGGATTATGCATAATTGTTCTTTCAATTGCAATGGCATCAGCTTGGATATATAACTAACAGCAATAGTTGTAATGTCCGCCTGTTGTTTTATTTCTTTTTCAAAAAGAAATCTGAAAATATGGTTCGGAGGGGTTCTACAGATCAAGGTCAAGATTGCAGATGAAACGTGAATAACAGCAAAGCCTGGTTTTTCCAATCCCTTACAGAACAAGATGGATTTTTCCCGATTTTATCCGCTTTTGATTTAATCAGTATCGGAAATTTGCCCAAAAAGGAATGTTGGTAGAAATCTCTTTCTTGCGACTTAAAAAATCTCTAAAGGGAAACTCATGTGGTTAAATGAGTTTTTTTATATTAATCTGATCTGAGATTAGATAGTGGAGAAAGAAAATCATGTAGTAATATTCATTAACCATATGAATTTCAATGTCATCCAAACTGATTATTTTTTCGTTTCTATTAATTAATAAAATCCAGATTTAGTTTTTTGAATGCCCTTGATAGTCGTTACCGTTGGCACAGGAGAAATCATAAAAAATGGCTGAAGGAAAAGTGGTTTTCCAGCCATATGGGTCAGAGGGAAGAATAGGATGCATATCTTTGATTACGGGTTTTTCATGGAATATGAGTTGAAACTTTTCAACCGGCATAGGCCAGTTGAATGGCGACTGACATTGATGATTAACGTTGTATATAGAAATCAAGTTCATTTTTAGCTTGTTTTGCTTTTTCAGGCCATAATTCGACACAATGAGGAGAAGTTTGTCTTTTAAGTGAAACAGCTGTTGCCTTGATAATTAAAAAACCAGTTCCAGATTTAATATACTGCCAATATGAACAAGATACCAATCTGTTTTTTTCAACATCGGCACTATATTGGCATAATGAGGGTATGATAATACGGTTTTCCAGAGATAGGAAACCGATCGTTTATGGTACAAAAAAGTGAATCAATAATCTATTACTATTATTACACAATATTGTAATCGTTAAAAATCAGTTATCCTGATTAACAGAATGTAAAGAGTTCCTCTTTGGGGAAACGTGATTTAGGTTGTTTGGCGTTATAATCAGTTTCATCATGATAACCCAAAGTAATGACAAGAATACTTGTAAACCCTTTTTCTTTTAGGTGGAATTCTTTGTCTATAATATCTGCATCAAATCCTTCAATGGGACTGGCATCTATATTTGCTAACGAGGCACCTAGTAATAAGTTTCCAAGAGCAATATAACCTTGTTTTGCTGTCCAATTGGGAAGATCCTTTAGAATTTTTTTATGCAGATTCATATATCCGATGTAAAGATTGATAAATTCTTCCTTGTTTAAATTTGGGTTATGACGGCCATCCTTAATTTCTTGTTCAATAATTTTGCGAATATAGGCTTCATCCATATCTGTTTTTGAACAAATAACAATTGTATGTGAAGCACGGTCAACCTTGTGTTTATTATAAAGGAATTCTTCCCTTACCATTGATGAGGCAACGCGCTTAATACCATTTTCCGTGGAAGCGACAATGAAGTGATAAGGTTGTGAATTAATTGAAGTAGGTGTGTAGCGTAAAAGGTCAACTAACTGATTTATAATATGATCAGGAATTTTTTTTGTTGGATCATATCTTTTAGCGGTAAAGCGACGGAGTGCAAGTTTTTCGATATCCATGATTATCCTTACGTTAATAATTCATAATAAAATTATATACATGTAAAAAAT
>NZ_JAXOQA010000067.1:0-8872 GCF_047307945.1 Commensalibacter sp. A3DC
ACTTAAATAAATTTTATTATAATTTTGATATTATTTGACTTCCATGTTACTTTCAATATATTTAAAAAATTATTAAGATTATTACCATTTATCAATAAGCTGTAAATGATGAAATTTGTACAGGATGCTTGATAACCTTTTTATTCCACAAAAAATCAAGAAATTGTTGATATTTTGCTTTATCATAGATAACTGGATCTGTCGGTAATAAATTTAGGGTCACATTCCAAGCGGTTTTATTTAAGGGCGTATTCAATTCAGGATGATCTTTAATTGTCTTGTTAAACACTTCTAGAGAATGGCTTTTCAAATATACATTCCCCTCTTTTAAGGCCTGCATGAAACGGATAATTCGTGAATCTTTTACAAGTTCAGGACGAGTTACAAAAATCATTTCATCATAAATTGGAACACCATAATCTTCTGGATTATAAATATTGAATTGATAATGCTTCTGTTCAAGATCAATCACTTCATAGTTCCGTGATGCACCGATAACTGCGTCAACTGCCCCAGTCATTAATGCCTGTTCTAGCTGAAAATTAACGTTGATGATCTGTACATCGGATAACTGAACGTTTGTCTTTTCCAACATTGTTTTCAAAATCGTATGATCATCCCCGGCAACGGAAACACCGATTTTTTTTCCTTTTAAATCCTGTAAGGTCTTGATATTCCGCGAGGTAATCAATGTATTTAAGGGCTGATTTAAAAGAGATCCAATTCGTATTAACGGAATATGATGGTCAATCATCATACCCAATTGAATAGGATAGGAGATCGCAATATCTGCCTGTCCCGCAGCTACCAATCTTGGTGGTGTACCAGGATCAGCGGGTGAGATCATCTCAACCTGGAGATTGTAACGTTTGAAAGCTCCACTATATTGAGCAGCCAGCAAAGATTCATGACTTGCATTGAGAAACCAGTCCAAAATTACGGTGACTTTATCCTCTGCCTTTACCTGGGAAATGGAACACAAAATCGCAAAAAAGATAAATATTCTTGAAATTCTCATCATCATCCTGACTTTCATAAAGCGGACGTTAGCGTTAACATTGTGGCAAATCCTCCACCAATGTTATAATAAGGTGATGAACCCTTGATTACAGTCCCATTTTTTCCAACCGTATTATGAGCATTCGATGTTGGAGTACCTATTCCTGACAGATGTTTTTGATCAGTTATATTTATAAAATTAAGCCTGATTTCTGGATATTTTGCAAAAGAAATAGAATCAAAACGGTATCCAAGTGCAAGATTGCCAGTTGCATAAGAACCCATTGCTTCATCATTCATGAAGGTGGCATATTGCTTGCCTACCATTTTCATATTTCCATTGGCAAAAAAATGTCCATCATCATAGGTTAGCCCTATTGCAAACTGCCAGGATGGACTTCTTACCGCTTTTTTTCCCCTGGTAGGCAAATAATCTCCACGTGTTTTAAAATCATTATCCATGGTTGCATTTAAATACTCCCCTGATATATAGGGACTAAAATGATGCCAGGGTTTCAATCCTAATTCAGCATCTATTCCACGTGAGGTCTGTCCACCCGCATTAATTGAAGATCCTATCCAGGCATTGTTTTGTCGTAAAACTGTTTTGATCATGCGATTGGTATAATTATAGTTAAAAAATGTAACGGAACCAACCAATCGTGGACCATTATAGCGATAGCCAATCTCTTCCTCGATAGAATATTCTGTTTTCAAATGATTTGTCCCCTTCTTTGTCAATGTTCCAGAATTTGGATCATAGGTATCAAACAACGTTGATTGATGGGGAACAGAAAAATTTGTACTTGCGCTGACAAAAAGCTGATGTTCCTTTGTAAATTGATAAACCATGCCAATTCTGGGCAATGGTTTGGCAACATTGTTACCGGTACGATATTGAGGTCCTGGAATGCGATTATATCCAGCCTGTGATAGCATAACTTGCTTAAATCCCACATCAATATGCAGTTTGTTATGAAGAAAATTCATGCGATCCCCGATAAATACCGCATTTACTTGCGTAATTATACTTGTATCCCTTGCATAAAGTGGTTGACCGTCTGGTAAACGGATCGTCTTGCCTTTCCCCCCCCACAAGTCCCATGGTTTGCCATTTTCTGATACTGGCGTAAAAGGTTCATTTATCAAGTTGTCTGAATAATCATACCAATATCCCAAGTATAAATGATGATGTTTTAATCTTAAATGTAATTCTGGAGTAAAACCTGAACGATAAGTTCGCTGGAACCAATCTCCCATAACCATTCCCTGACCGTCAACAGCCCCTGGAATGGAAATGCTCCCTTCCACAGGAAGAGTACCCTGCCATAATCCACGATCGGAAAGCATAGCTCCATATGGCGTATTTCCATAACCATATTGAAAATAGGGAGTTACTGTAAATTGCAATTTATCTGTCAGCGTGAATTGTCCAGGAGTTGCAAGATAAATTTGCTGAAAGGTTTGCTGATATAATTTCCAGTAATTACTATTGTCTATTCCATTATGATACCATGTGCCTGAATAATTATTACCGTTTTTTATTCCGTTCATTTTCCATTCATGCTTAGTGGGCGTATAATAGCTGCTCATCAAAGAGCGGTTCCAGTTACCAAGCAATGAAACCCGATTGTCACTCCCCCATTCTTTGGTAAATTTAAAATCAACATGTTGACGATGGTCATATCCGGCTCCACGCCAATTGTCCCCATCCGTATAAGAATAGGAAATAAAACCCTTAATACCCGTTTTGCCAATTTTTCCGGTATCCATACGGGCAAAAATCTTACCCGTATGATAAGAACCATATGAAAACTGGGTCATTCCACCCAGATGATCAGATGGTTCACGAAACTTGATGTTGACAATGCCACCGGCAGCATTAAAAACAGGACTGTCAAGATCGGGGCTTCCCTGACTTAAACCTACCGATTCAAGATTTTCCATATCAACAAACTGATTCAAATAGCCACCGCCATCGGACACATCATTTAAGGGCATTCCCTCTAGAACATATCCTATAGAATCAGAAGTCATTCCCCTTACCGTCATGTCCGTTTGTGTGGCAAGTCCGAAAGGGTCCGATCCCGACACATTTGCACCTGGCAATAGACTTATAAGATTGTAAACATTGGACGTGGGTGCCTGTTTATGAATAAAATCCGAAGAAACGGTACTAAGGGATCGAACGGAATCTTCTGGTCTAATCAATCCCCCACCAGCTTGCTTACCAATATATCCATTGGCAGAAGGATAACCACGGAAAGTTCCCTTGACTATAATCTGCTCACCAGGATCAGACTGCATTTCCTGTCGCGTTATCGAATGAGTTTCTGGTTGAGATTGAGTGATATGAATATCTTTTGCCTGAATAGAGGGAAACTTCCCCAAAATAGGTATTAACAGTAAAAGATAACGTACAAAAGCAAATAAAATTGATCGCATTAAGTTCCTCCCTTCGCTGGCATGACCCAGATCAGGTTCTACGGGTTTATTCTCAGCCCCTAACGGACACCCCGGTGATTTATAACAAAATGATTTTTATCAATTTTTTAATTAATTACAAGTCTTTTATATGACACTATCCTCTTTTAGCAGGAAAGGATGGGTTACATCCAGAAAAGCCTTGTTTTTATCTAAGGAATCAGCAATGACAGTCAAACAAGATACGGCGGCAATAATCTCCATACGAAGGGCGAGATTTTTTTCACTTTTTTCACGCTCTCTCAATCTTTTTACAACCGCATGACAAACCGCGACTGTCCGACCATATTTACCGCTATATTTGGAGATACGTCTTAAAACAATTCTCAATAAGATCTTTATATCTTCAGTCACAACATCATGATCGATCATGGAGTGCAAACGAAGTATATTCAATCCGATCATCATCACTGCCACAGTACCCTGGCTATATGCATGAATCAATTTTGTATTGGACTCACCACTCAACTGTCGTACCATATTAACCAACAAAGCGGCTGTTTGAAAAAGCCATATCCGGGGACTTCTTTTATAAAAAGATACAGAAGCGAGTGCGTGCATTTTTTTCAATAGCATTTGCCGTAAATGCAAACGGGTTTTAAGAGGACTATAGGGGTATATTATTCGGAAAGAAGCAATCGCGAAAAATATCCCCATTAGCAAAGCTAGGGAATTATTGAAAAATGTTGATTCATTCAACCTGACCTGGTTATCCAGCTGCAACATATAGGGTAAATATGCGGCATAGGAAGCGGATACAGGAAGCGTTTTCAAATTGGCAATTCCCAATCCACCCAACATTGTAGGAATAAAAAGTGCCATACAAAGAGATTCGAAATTTCCCAACGGTGGAATGAGATAAAGCGTCAAAACACTTCCTGCCAATAAAGCCCAAAATGTACCTTTAAACCATCCAAAAGTAACTTGGGCAGGATTTTCAAACAAACAGAAACGTGCACATCCCATTCCAGTCAGGGAGACCATGGTTCCCCCCATATTCCAGCCTGTCATATACCACATCAAACTGGCAGATATCATTGCAACAAAAGTTCGCAAACCATTTTTCCAAGCCAGATCAAAATTTAAAGGTGCAGAAACATGAAACTTAAAATGATCATTTTTAATAGGATGACTGCTTTTATGATATTCCTCTAAAGTAACTTCTATCTCACCCAGTAATTCACTTAACTTACGAAAAAGAATACGGTCGTTAAAAACAATTTCCCTCTGTTTTGCCCCCTTATCGGGAGTTTCAGTATCAATTTTCTTGTAAAAACTATCTGTAATATGCTGTCGACATTCCCATCTCAGTTTATTCAAATAAGATTGGTCCAAATTAAAATCATGATCATTTTCAATGGAATCTAAAATTCTTTTTAAACATTCCTGAACATTGGGAATGATACTGGCAAAGTCAGCTGTTACATTCTTGAAATGCTGCATTCGTATGGATAGACCCATACTTCGCGCCAAAACAGCTGTCACTGAAAATAAAGCCGCATGTGCATGATCCCCTGTATGATCATTACCATTCATTTCAATCTGCCTGAATTCAATTGAATTATCAAAACTTATAACCGAAGTCAGCAATTCCTGTGAATGCAGAACCATCTTTTCATCTTTTGACAGCATATTGACAACAGACTGAATCGTTTCACAGATTGCAAATTTAAGATTATTGTTTAATTGGGTCCGAGCATTTTTATCGATATTAACATCAAAAAAACGACCCACGAAACTATCACACCAAACCCCGAGAAGAATATAAGTGGTTCTGGCCATTGCCATCATAAATGTTCCATGTGGATCGTTTATGGAACTAAAGGCAATTATCGCACAGGTATAACCTGATAAAACCATGGCATACGCCTTGAAACTCTGCATGCATGTTCCACACCAAACACAAAGGGCGACAAACGAGGCAACTGTAATGTTAAATAACCATGGCTGTTGAGGAAAAACCGCAACAAAAACAACAGCGGCAATAGCTCCAAAAACGGTTCCAACACCACGCCAATATGCCTTTGATATCGTTTCCCCACGTGATGTGTTCCTTGCACAAACCCAAACTGTCATGGGAGCCCATTTTGGACTATCCAATTCTAGCCACAAAGCGATTGCCAATGCCAAAAAAGAAGCAATGGTAGTTCTAAGGGCAAAAATAAATGCTGACCAGCCTGGGGCATAAATCCAACGGTAATTTTCTAAGAAATTTTTTCTGGACCATGAATATTTTTTATACCACGGCACATTGGCGGATCCGATCACCTAATCACAAAAACCTTTTTATTTTTTAATCACATAAATATGATGACAGTTTCCAAACTATTCTTTTTTTTGAAAAATGAAAAGGGATTACTGGCAATTTGATAATGTTCAATAGCTACAACCGTAAGAAAGATCCATTTTTGTCCAAGGCATATGAAATAATTATTAGGGAAGAAATAGCGGCACTGATTTCTATACGGATTGCCAGATTTTTTTCATGACTTTCCCTTTCCCGAAACCTAGAAATGGCACGATGGGCAATCACAACAGTTCTTGCATGTGGACCATATTTGGCATGACGGCCATCAAATTTCGCAATACGTCTTAAAACAACTTTTAGAATATTTTTAATATCTTCCGTCATGATGTCATGGGCAGCCATCGCTCTCAACCGAATGATATTGACACCAATCAATGTCACGGCCATCGTTCCATGACGATAGGTTTGCACCAGTGTCGTATTTCGGTCCTCATCAAGCTGACGCATTAACACGACAAAAGCTTCAATTACATAACTAATCCACTCTCTAGGTAATGGAACAACAATAGCATTCGCCAAATGATGCATACCATGCAGCAATTTCTGTCTTAACTGAAACCTCAATTTACGAGGTTGGTAAGGAAAAACCAACCGATATGCGGTAAAGGCGAATAATCCACTCATGAAAATGGCCATTGAATCATTAAAAAAGGTTATTTCATCCATTCTACCAACATTAGTAAATCCAATCATATAACAGAAAAAAAACATGCATGCCGAAGCGATCGCAGCATATTTTGGCACCGCCATTGCTAACCCCCCGATCATGAACGGGATCAAAAGCACAAAATAGAGAACCTCTATACTCGTAATGATAGGCAAGAAAAGAAAATTATAAATAAATCCGCCAAATATAGCCCAACACGCCCCCTTGAACCAACCCTTACAGGCAAGCGAAGCATTCTCAAATATACAGAACCGTGCACATCCCATACATAAAAATGCAAGAAAAAGCGGACCGTAGCTCCAACCAGTAATTTCCCAGGCAATACAACCAAATGTTATTGCCACAAAAGCCCTGATCGCATTTCTCCAAGCCCTTTTGAAATCATAACTATTTTTGACAATAAAACGAAAATGGTCTTTCAAGGTCATATCTCGACTTTTAGCAAATTCTTTCAGAGTAACTTCTAATTCTGCCAAAATTTCACGTAAACCTTGATATAATATACGATCATTTAAAGTTTTTTCTGCATATTCATCATCCGAAATTTTTTTTTCTTTTAGTACACGGTAAAAACTATCAGCAATACGTTGTCGGCATTCCCATCTTAGTGAATTCAAAGCTTTTAAGGATGCATCAATGGAAACACCCGACTTAAGATGATTTAGCAGTTCCTGCAAATAGATTTGTGTAAGGGGTAAAATGCTTGAAAATTGTAAATTTTTCCCTTCTGTCTGTTTCATTAAAATGGATAAACCCGAAGCTTTGATAATCAAACTCAAAACTGAAGATAATACAGCCCTGGCATGATCCCCTGTATGACCTGTACCCTGCATCTCCTTTTCACGAAACTCAATATTATTATTTAATGAAATAACGGATGCCAAAAATTGATCTGATCGTTGAACCGCCCAATCATCTCCGTTCATCATATTAATAACGGATTTAACAGCCTCTTCAATTGACAATTGTAAATCCTCTGTCAATTTTCTATGGGCCTGATGATGCAAATTGAGATCAAATAGGCGAGCGGTAAAATTTTCTGCGAGTATGCCCAAAATAAAATAACTTCCCCTTGCCATTGCGAGCATGAAAACATTATTTAAATTATCAACGGCACCATATAAAACAATGGCACAACTATATCCTGCCATCACCATACCCAGAGCCCTGAAATTTCTTGTGCAACTGCCAATCCAGCAACAAAATGATACCCAAATGGCAACTGAAATTTCAAAAATAAAAGGCTGTTGTGGAAAACAGCCTGCAATAACCAATGCCATGATAATACCAATGACATTTCCGGTAATGATCCAATAAGCTTTGGAAAGGATTTCCCCACGGGATGAATTCTGGGCTACGATCCATACGGCCATAATTGCCCAACGCGGACTATCCAATTCCATCCATAGGGCAATGACCAATACAATATAAGAGGCAATGATGGTTCTAAGCGCAAATATCAAGGCTGTTTTTTGTGGGGCAAATAACCAGCTAAATGACGGTAATGTAAAATCGCTAAGACGCATCTGAATGCCTGATCTTCAATATACAGCTTTAGAAAAGGGATATATCAGAGATCAGGACAAATAGCATCAATTAAATATTCATAAACGCCATGATAACATTTACTTGACTTTGTTATGATAGGAAAAATACATCATGATTTAACTTTAAAAATATTCCCTCACCGATTAAAATTATAAATTCTCAAATTTTTATCAGAATAAACACTGGTTAAATCTGTATAAGGCATATAGCTCCAAACCGGATCATAACGTGTAACAATTATTGCATTACACTGAAACTGTTTAATCAAGGCCAGATCCTTATCATTGGCCTTACCGTTATAAAACTGTCTGATCGCATGATCCATCAATTCAACCTTGTCACCCCAGTTAGGCCCAAAAGTTTTGACATAGCTAATATTTTGAAAACAAAATTTTCTGTTAACCATTACAGGTGGCAATAGATTGCCCCCCCATGGTTCAAAAGTCTCGTTTTGATGAATATTAACTAGTAATCTGTCCTGTTTATGGGTTTGGTGAGTTATTTTGTTTAATTCTTTTAAACTTGGTCTGGGTCTATAATAATCCGCACCGAATATCAACATTTTACTGAAATTTAATGGTTCAATAATACCAATTAGAGCGATAAATATAAAAATTGCTTTTTTGAAACTGGAACAATATTCATTGACATAAAAAGTGACAATCGTTGTTCCTGTCAAAACAAATAATAAAATTGCACGCCAACCCAAATCGTCATTATATATACTACTGTGAATGAATAAAGAAACAAAAATTGACCCTAAACAGATAGATAATATTACCCTAAAAGATGGATCAATCTTTATTCTTTTTAATAAAATCTCAAATATCAAACAATATAATCCAATTATTATTACCGGAAACCAT
>NZ_JAXOQA010000068.1:0-8195 GCF_047307945.1 Commensalibacter sp. A3DC
TTTCAAAAGTGTTAGGGAAACCTTGATACGCTTTTTCAAGCTTGCTTAAAAGCCGATATTCTGTTAGACAGGTTGCTTCAATTTGAAAGTTCAATCATGTCGAATGAAATTGGTTATACTGGTTAAATTATTAGATAAATTAGGATAGGAGGGATCCCATGGCTGTTCCAAAGAAGAAAACGTCACCATCACGTCGTGGAATGCGTCGTAGTCATCATGCTTTACGCACTGAGGCTTATGGTGAATGTGCAAATTGTGGTGAACTGAAACGTCCACATCATGTATGTAGCCACTGTGGCTATTATGATGGTCGTGAAGTCGTCGCTGCCGGAGATGCTTTGAAGACCGCAGTACATCAATAAGACTGGAAAGCGTATTATAAATACCGATAACAACATTTTGATGTTAAGTTTAATGGTTTTTATAAATTGTAACTGTATTTATGACTGCAGAATCAGATATTCAAACGAAGCCTCAATATGATCTTGCGATTGATGCAATGGGGGGGGATCATGCCCCTGAAATTGTTATCAAGGGTCTTGAGATTACAGCCGTTAGACATCCAGAAGCAAAAATACTGTTAATCGGAGATAAAGAAAAATTGTCTCCGTTACTGAAAACATATTCCAAGGCAGCCAAAATATGCGATGTTCAGCATACAGACGTGGCTGTTCCAATGGAAATGAAACCTACTTCCGCTTTGAAATTACGAAATTCATCTATGCGTCTTGCCATGCAAAGTGTTGCATCGCAACAAGCCAAAGGGGTTGTTTCTGCCGGAAACAGTGGTGCAATGTTAGCACTGGCACAGGTTATCGTTAAAACGATGCCTGGTATTGCACGCCCGGCAATGGCTGCGATTACTCCAACAGCTAAAGGTGATATTGTAATGTTAGATCTGGGGGCGAATGTTTCCTGTGACAGTCGAAACTTGGTTGATTTTGCCATAATGGGTAACGCTTTTGCAAAAGCTGTGCTTGGTTTGCCTAAACCCACAATTGGACTTTTAAATGTTGGTTCAGAAGAATTGAAGGGTGATGATCGTCTTAGAAATGCAGCCGAAGTGTTGCGGAATAGCCCTTTGTCCGGACAATTTTATGGATTTGTAGAGGGACACGATATAACGGCAGGTACAACAGATGTTGTTGTTACAGATGGATTCACTGGAAATATTGCATTAAAAACAGGTGAGGGTGCCCTCAAACTCGTTTTTCACCTTTTAAAACAAGTTTACAGTTCTGGCTTGCGAGGAAAGTTGGGCTATCTGTTTGTTCGACCCGGATTGGAACGTATGCGTGAATGGCTGGATCCCAAACGTTATAATGGGGCAATTTTCGTAGGTCTAAACGGGGTTGTTGTGAAATCTCATGGAGGTACGGATGAAGAAGGTTTTGCATATGCCGTGGATGTTGCGATGGATATGATCAAGCACGGATTTTATGAAGAAATCCTTACGGGTTTATCACAGGTAAATCCACAGTAATAGCGGTTATATTAAATTAAAGGGTTTCTATAGGAATGATTTATCGTTCACAACTTGTTGGATTTGGTGGATATTTACCTAAGCGTATCTTAACAAATGATGATTTGACATTGATGGTAGATACATCTGATGAGTGGATTCGTGAACGTACAGGTATTCGCGAACGTCATATTGTCTCGGAAGGTGAGACATGTGTTTCCATGGCTGTTGAGGCCGCAAGGCAGGCAATTGAATATGCAGGGATGAGTGTGCAGGATATTGATGCAATTGTTGTCGCGACTTGTACACCTGACAAAATATTTCCAAGTACTGCGGTTGAAATTCAAAAAGCGCTTGGAATAAAAAAGGCTTTTGGATTTGATGTTTCATCTGCCTGTGCTGGATTTGTATTTGGATTATCAGTTGCAGACAATTTTATTCGTTGTGGACAGGCAAAAAATGTATTGCTGATAGGTAGTGAGGTGTATTCTCGAATTCTTGATTGGAAGGATAGAAGGACCTGCGTTTTGTTTGGTGATGGTGCGGGTGCTGTTGTTTTAAGTGCTGTTAACACGGAGACCGAGAGAGGAATTCTTGGATGCTATCTTCATACGGATGGTCAATATGCGGATTTATTATATGTGGAAGGCACACCAGCAAAATTTCAAGATCAATGCTTTTTACGTATGAAAGGACAGGAAGTTTTTCGTCATGCAATAACAAAACTATCCGAGGTTATTGAAGAAGCGCTAAATGATCACAATCTAATATATCGTGATATTGATTGGTTGGTTCCACATCAAGCAAATTTACGGATTATTTCACGTATGGGTGCAAAAATCAAATTACCCTCTGAAAGGGTGATTGTAACTGTTGATCGGCATGCCAATACGTCTGCGGCATCCATACCGTTGGCCTTGAATGAAGCAGTGAGAGATAATCGTATGAAAAAAGGTGATTTAATCGTAATTGAAGCAATAGGAGGCGGTTTAAGTTGGGGGTCTGCATTGGTAAGATTGTAAATATATTTTTAAAAAATTAATTTAAAAATAATTCAGAATTTATTTGGTAACACTATTGAATAAATGGTGTTAGACTTGTCATTTCAGTAACGGATTGTAATTATTTTAGACTATGCAAACTTTAACTCGTGCAGGATTAATTGAAAAACTTTATAGTCATATTGGCTTATCCCGTAGTGAATCAGCTCAATTGCTAGAAACGGTTTTGGAAAAAATCGTTACAACCTTGGAAAAGGGTGATTCGGTTAAAATCAGTGGATTTGGTACTTTTTCTGTCCGAAGAAAAGGAAACAGAATTGGGCGTAATCCTAAAACAGGTGTCGAGGTTGAAATTGAACCCAGATATGTTTTGAGTTTTCGCTCCAGTCAGAAATTGAAAAAAAATGTTAATGAGGGTATGATTAAAAAATCTTCTTGAAAGGATAAATAATGACCCAAGGTAACTCTGCTCAGATTATTAGTCAATCGAATGAAAAAGTAGATCCTGATTCAGAAGATAATGGAGTTACCAAAAAGGAACCTGGGGCTTTCCGTACTATTAGTGAAGTGGCTGATGAAATTCATGTACCCCAACATGTTCTGCGTTTTTGGGAAACGCGTTTTCCTCAGGTACAACCAATAAAACGAAGTGGTGGTCGTCGTTATTATCGTGTTGAAGATATAACGCTTCTAAAGTATATATCTGAACTTTTATATATCCAAGGATATACGATAAAAGGTGTTCAGCGTCTTTTACAAGAAGAATTATTGAATAATAAAGTTTCGGATAATGAACAATTAAATTTTAAATCGGAATCTGATATATCGATAACAAATGAATCTCAATCCCCAAATGATGATCTGACAAATACAGCTGAAAATAATCAGCAAGATTTACGTAAGGAATTGGAAAAATTGAAAAATGAAAAATCAGTGCTGATTGATTCATTAAAAAATGTTTTGGTTGAGTTGCAAGAATTAAGAAAAATAATAGCTAAGGCTTAATTTTATATTGATCCAAATAAAATTGACTGCTATATGGCTGTATAGATTTGACGGGCAGTAGCGCAGTCTGGTAGCGCATCAGTCTGGGGGACTGGGGGTCGTGGGTTCGAATCCCGCCTGCCCGATATTCGTTAATATTTTCTTTTTTCAGCTGTCCAATTATTCCATAACATAATTATGGCGGCCATTATCGCTGGACCGATAAATAAACCAATCATCCCCCAAGATTCCAGCCCTCCCAAAATACCGATTAATACCCATATAAATGGTAATTTTGTTGAGCCACCAATCAAAGCTGGTCTGATAAAATGATCTGCAATAAAAATAATGATGCAGCCAACAATCAGTATAGTTAAAGCGATCAAATAGGAAACTTGAAAAAAAGCGATAAACGCAACTATACCAATGGCAATCAGGGGGCAAAAGGGGATCATTGCAGCCAAGGCTGTCAATATGCCCAACAATGCCGCATGCGGTATATGCAGAAAATAGTATACGGTTCCGAGAATGATACCCTGTCCTAGCCCGACCAGAACTAGTCCCGAAACTGTTCCATGAACTGATGAGATCATTTGTTGAGCAATTGTTTCCCCTTGTTTGCCAAACAATCGTCTCGAACCTGATTTGCATTGATGAATAATTGATTCTCCATCTTTAAAAATAAAAAATAAGGTTAAAATTGAAAAGAAAAACAGTAAACCTCTATGAAGGATTTGTGATCCTATTTTTTGTGTAACATATACTCCATGACTTAGATGCAAATTGGAAATTAGTGTCGAGGCAGAAGATGGATCTTCAAGGTTTTCTTTCCACCAGTGAATGATATTATTGTTTATAACTGGGATTTTATTAAGCCACTCGGGTGGTGGTAAACCCTCACGACTAATTTTTATGACCCAACTTATGCCTGTTTGCAAATCTTTTGTCGCCTCAAGTGCTATAAAACCCAGGGGAAGAAGAAAAACCAGGGTAATAAAACAGGAAAAAATAAAGGGTAGTATAAAATTAAATCGTTCATAGGGCCATTTTTGCTTGACAGTTTTGTAAAATGGCCAGCATGCTATGGCAAAGATAATTCCCCAAATCAGGGAAAACAAAAAGGCTTTGATGGTATATAGACCAAATAGTATCAATACGATACTTAAACAACTGTGAGCGATAGTTTGATTATGGATTTGCTCTGCCAGTGACAATTGGCGCGAAATTTTTCTATTGATTATATGATCATCTTGGGACACGTTAATTATTCCCCAATATCCGTTATAATTCTTTTTTGATAATGGAAATGGCGAAGGCCTGAATGAAGGCGGCCTCTTTTAAGGCTGTATATCGACCTGCAGCTCCCCCGTGCCCTGAATCCATATTTATTTTCAAAAGCAAGGGATTGGACGATATATTGTGATCTCTTAGTTTTGCAATCCATTTTGATGGTTCCCAATAGGTAACACGGGGATCAGTCAGGCCTCCCATTGCAAGTATGGCAGGATAGTCTTGTTCTTTTATATTATCATAAGGTGAATAACTGGCTATATATTGATATGCTTTTGAATCTTTGAGAGGATTGCCCCATTCTGGCCATTCTGGAGGTGTGAGTGGTAAAGTAATGTCTGACATTGTGTTTAATATGTCTACAAAAGGAACAACGGCAATGATTGCCGCAAAAAGATCAGGGCGTTCATTGGCTATATATCCCATTACCATACCGCCTGCTGATCTTCCGTCAGCAACGATTTTTTTTGGCTGTGTATAATTTTGTTCAACAAGATAATCGGCACAGCAAATAAAATCGGTAAAAGTGTTTATTTTGTTGAAGCGACGCCCCTCCATAAACCAATTCCAACCTTTTTCTGATCCGCCACGAATATGGGCTATGGCATAAATCCACCCTTGTTCGATATAATTCAGTGCTGTTATGGAAAAAACAGGGTCAATGGCATATCCGTATGATCCGTAACCATAAAGAAGGGTTGGGTTTTTACCGTTTAATTCAATATCTTTACGATAGGTCAAGGTCATGGGAATTTTTTCACCGTCGTTTGCAATAGCCCATATCCTTTTTGATTCGTAAAGGCTTGAATTATAACCGCAAGGAATTTTCTGCTGTTTAATGATTTCTTTTTTACCAGTTGGAATATGAAAACGATTCCAGCAACGTGGAGTTGTAGGGGACTGATAACTGTATCGTAACCATTCTGTATCATATTCAAGCGTTTCATCCAGGGAAAGAAGGTATGCATCTTCATCACCTGAGATAATTTCATTTTCATCGTTTGTATTGGTGATGATTATTTTTGCATTAACCTCATGACGTTCCAATCTTATAAAATAATTTTTAAACGCCTTGAATTCCATTAGGTAAATATCAGGATTATGATTAATCCAATTTTGCCAATTTTTTCTTTCTATTTTATCCTGTATAAAATTATTCGGTATGGGCAATCGCATGAGTTTAAAATTGTATGCATTATCTTCATTTGTATAGATTATAAAATGATTGTTCCAATCTGTTATTTTGTAAAAAACACCTGTTCGTCTTTTTTTAAAACATATTGCTGCATGTGTGGGGTGTTGTCCCGATATGATCCAGACCTCGCTGGTATCATGATTATTGGCTGTTATATAAATCCATTGGTTGGAAAGACTACGCTCAATATTAATAAAAAAGCCTGAATTTTTCTCTTTATAAACTAGAGTATCTTGAGAAGTGGCTATATGATGTCTGTAAATTGCAGTAGGTCTGCCTTGATCATCGCGATAGACCCAAAATATATACTGACTGCATGGTGAAAAACAGTAAGATCCAGAACAGGGTGAAATGGATTGTGGTAATATATCACCTGTCTCCAGATTTTTAATTTTTAAATGCCAAATTTCTGAGCCTTGGGTATCTTCAATATAGGCAAAGTATTTATGGTTGGGGCTGTGTGAAACCGAGCCTATTTTATAATAGTCAATAGTACTTGCCTGAATATTTGGATCAATAAGCAATTGTTCTTCAAAATCATGAATTGATTTTCGATAAAAACACTTATGCTCTTTTCCCTCTTCAAATCGTGAATAATATATCCAGCTACCGTCAGGAAGTTCAGGGCTGCTTTCTTTATCAGCCAATTTTGATTTCAAGGAAAGAAAAAGTTTGTTTTGTAACGGTTTAGTCTGCTGCATTATTTTATTAGCATAATTATTTTCCTGTTCAAGATATTGTTTTATCTCTTTTTTTAGTTTTGAAGGATTGGACAAGACTTCCTGCCAATTATCATCTTTTAACCAGGCATAAGGATCAGTTCTTGTAAATCCCAGTTGTTTTATGATTTTCTCTTTTTTAGGTGCTTTTGGCGGAAGAATTGATGACATAAGCTAGAACATTTCCTCTTTTTCAAATAATTTGCATAAGAGTTAAGACTATCATATTTTATCTGGATTAATGAAAAAATTAATTATTAGAAAATTGATAATTTCAGATTGATAATGTAAATTCTGTATATTTTGATAAATAGTTTTGAAGGTGGTATGAATGTCAGAAAAAAGAGTTTTAATTGTTGGTGCCGGTTTTTCCGGTGCTGTGATTGGCCGTATTCTTGCAGAAAATGACTGGAATGTGCATATTATTGATGAACGATCCCATACTGCTGGAAACTCATACTCTAAACGGGACAAAGATACAGGAGTCATGGTACATATTTACGGTCCCCATATATTTCATACAGATAATGAAGACGTATGGAATTTTGTAAATAAATATTCAGAAATGATGCCCTATGTCAATCGTGTGAAGACCACAGTTAAGGGACAGGTTTTTTCATTACCGATTAATCTGCACACGATTAACCAATTTTTCCAGAAAGCATTATCTCCTGATCAAGCAAAAGAACTTATTGCCGAAAAAGGTGATAAGTCAATTAAAGAGCCTGAGACATTTGAAGAACAGGCTTTGAAATTTGTTGGTAAGGAATTATATGAGGCTTTTTTCAAGGGTTATACCCTTAAGCAATGGGGACTGCATCCCTCTGAATTGCCAGCATCTATCTTAAAGCGTTTACCTGTTCGTTTCAATTATGACGATAATTATTTCAGTCACAAATTTCAGGGAATGCCAAAAAGGGGCTATACAGATTTGGTCGATAATATTCTTGATCATCCTGGAATTAAAATTTCTTTGAATACAGTTTTTGATAAGGAAAAAGCAAAAAATTATAAACATGTATTTTATAGTGGTCCATTGGATGGTTATTTTCATCATCAATATGGTCGTTTAGCATACCGCACTCTGGATTTCGAAAGATTCACATATCAGGGTGATTTCCAGGGAACTGCTGTAATGAATTATGGAGAGGAAAGCGTTCCATATACCCGTATAACAGAGCATAAATATTTTGCTCCTTGGGAAAGTCATGAAGGCTCGGTTTGTTATAGAGAGTATAGCCGTTTATGTACAGAAAAAGATTTGCCTTACTATCCAATACGTCTTGTAGGTGAAATGAATCAGTTGGATCAATATATAGAATTGGCCGAAAAGGAACCTGATATTACATTTGTTGGACGACTGGGAACCTATCGTTATCTTGATATGGATGTAACCATTGCAGAAGCAATGAAAACAGCAAGATTATTTTTGAAATCCATTGAAAATAATGAAAAAATGCCAGTATTTACAGTCAGTATGAAGTAATTCATATTCATATTGCCTAAATCTATCTAAAAAATAATCGCTATTTCAATGTTAAATC
>NZ_JAXOQA010000069.1:0-7768 GCF_047307945.1 Commensalibacter sp. A3DC
TGCTAAGTATTATTCGATATTAAATTATTTTAACATGAAGTATTTGATATACTTTATTTATTTTAGAATTTAAAAAATTATTTGGTGAATAAAAATGGAATTAGAAGACAAGAAAATATCATTATTACAATTGACGTCCAAGATTGTGTCATCACATATATCCAATAATTCAGTGGAGGCCGAACAATTGCCTGAACTTATTCGTCAGGTATATCAAACGCTTTCCTCAATTGAAAAAAATGGTCATGAGGCAGAAAAATTACAGCCTGTTGTTCCTGTAAAACGGTCTGTATTTCCGGATTACATCATTTGTCTCGAAGATGGTAAAAAATTGAAAATGTTGAAACGGCATATTCAGAGTGCCTATGGTTTAACTCCTGAACAATACCGTGAACGTTGGAATTTGCCTCCTGATTATCCAATGGTTGCCCCCAACTATGCTGAACGTCGTTCCAGTCTGGCTCGAGAAATCGGTCTTGGTCGTAAAAATACCATCAGTGATATTCGCAGTGTAAGGAGAGGGAGAAGAGAGGCCTCTTAAGACAAAATAGAACCCTATTAAGTAATCTTTATATAATGTTTTGACTGTTTGCTTCGTGATCGTTATAAATTTTAGATTGATAGATTTGATGCTTTTATTAAAAAGTGGAGAATGAATTTACGTGGATAGTGATTTATTAATGGAACGGCAAAAGATGAAACGCAAATTGGTTTTATGGCGTTTATTTGCTGTCTGTCTGTTTGTTTTATCGATAATGGCAGGTTCTGCCAAATTAATAACGAAGAGGCTTGGTAATCATGACGCGCATTTGGTGAAATTGAAAATTGAGGGTGTTATTGGAAATGATGTTTCCAAACAGGTAACCCTGATCAATACTGCTTTAAAGGATAAATCTGTCAAGGGAATGATCCTTTATGTAAACAGTCCTGGTGGGGCGGTTACCGGTGGGGAACAGTTACATGATGCGCTGGTAAAATTCTCAAAAACCAAACCTGTTGTTGTTTCAATGGGAGGTGTGGCAGCTTCAGCAGGCTATATGATTTCAGTACCTGCAAAACGTATTTTTGCATTTAATTCTACCTTAACCGGATCAATTGGCGTCATTATGGAATCTCCTGATTTTTCTGGGTTGTTAGACAAGGTCGGTATTTCATTTGATCAGCTTGTTTCAGGTCCTTTAAAGGGTCAGCCGTCAATGGTCAAACCCTTGTCTCCAGCTGGTCAAAAAATGCTGCAGGGATTGATTGGCAATTTTTATGATCAGTTTACGAATATGGTTGCTGAAGGGCGACATATGGATATCGCCCGTGTCAAGGAATTGGGGGATGGGAGACCTTATAGTGGTCAGCAAGCCGTTAGATTGGGATTGGTCGATCAGATCGGTAATGAAGAGGATGCGAAACAATGGATGATCAAAACATATCATCTTCCAACAGACATTGAAGTTGTTACATTAAAAAAAGATAAAAGTGAAAACTGGTTTGGGCTTGGCGGCAAATCAATCATGAATTTTTCGTTAAAAACAATTGCCAATCAAATTTTTTATAAGGAAAATGAAAATTTTGGTGGTATTTTAGCGATTTGGCACCCATAAAAGAATCATTATAAGCTATAATAACATTTGAGTGAGTTAATGACTAAATCTGAACTAATATTAGAAATTGCATCCGAACATCCTAATTTAATGTTGAAATATATTGAGGAAATTGTTTCAATAGTTTTTGATGAAATAGAGACAACGCTGGCGAGGGGTGATCGGGTTGAGCTTCGTGGTTTTGGTGCCTTTTTTGTAAAAAATCGTAAAGCCCGTACGGGAAGAAATCCTCGGACAGGGGAAACTGTAACTGTGGAGGAAAAATATGTTCCCTTTTTTAAAACGGGGAAGGAATTAAGGGAAAGGATAAATCAGCAATAAATTTTTAAAACATTATAAAGGGAAACAGCAATGCAGGATACATCCATAATGAAAATTGTTCCTGTTATTTTGTCAGGTGGCACGGGTAGTCGGTTATGGCCCCTGTCTCGTGCCAGTTTCCCTAAACAGTTATGGCCCCTTATTACTGAAAAATCCATGTTTCAAGACACGGTTTTACGCGGTAAAGGGGATATTTTTTTAGAGCCAATCGTTATTTGCAATCAGGATCATCGTTTCTTGATTGCAGAGCAATTGAGAGAAATTGGCGTTGAAAATGCCCGTATTGTTTTGGAACCAGTTGGACGAAATTCAGCACCAGCTATAGCAACTGCAAGTTTGTTGGCGAATGAACTGGATGCTCAGACAATTTTATGGGTAATGGCGGCAGATGCATATATTCAAGATGTTCCAAAACTGGTGAAATTGGTAGAAGAGGCAGTTGCTTTTGCACAAAACGGGAAAATTGTAACTTTCGGCATTCAACCTACACGTTTAGAAACAGGATATGGATATATTGAGAAAGGTTCAGTTATTGATAAGATCAAGAATATTTATGCCGTAAAGGCTTTTACTGAAAAACCTGATATTCGACAGGCTCAGCTAATGGTTGAGTCGGGAGGATATTTATGGAATTCGGGCATGTTCATGTTTTCTGCACAAACGATGTTGCAGGAAATGAAACGTTATACCCCAACATTATTATCCTTGGTTAAAAAGGCTGTTGACAATAGACAGTCAGATTTATATTTCGAGCGTATATTATATGATGATTTCATAAAGGTTCCTGATCTTTCAATTGATTATGCCATTGCCGAAAAAACAAAAGCCATGGTCGTAGTATCTGCCGATCTTGTCTGGTCAGACATCGGAAGCTGGAATGGATTATGGAATGTAAGCCAGAAGGATCGGTCAGGGAATGTGGTTATAGGAAATGTATTCTTAGAAAATACGCATAATAGCTATATTCGTTCTGAAGAAATGGTAGCGGCTGTTAATGATATAGATAATGTTGTTGTGATTGTGACAAAAGATGCCGTTTTGGTTTCTGATCGAAACAAATCGCAAAATGTTAAGAAAATTGTTCAAAAATTGAATGCTGTAAAACAACAGGAAGCTGTTCGGCATAACCAATGTTATCGACCCTGGGGGCATTATGAAACGTTGGCACATGGAGAACGGTTTCTTGTCAAACAGCTTATTGTAAAAACTGGAGCGCAGCTTTCTCTGCAAAAACATCATCATCGTTCAGAACATTGGGTTATTGTTTCCGGTATTGCTGAGGTAACCCGTGGAGATGAAGTTATATTTCTGCATGAAAACGAAAGTGTTTACATTCCTCTGGGAATGGTGCACCGATTGAAAAATGCGGGTGACATACCTCTAATTGTCATTGAAGTACAATCTGGTTCTTATCTTGATGAAAGTGATATTGTAAGACTGGATGATCAGTATCATCGTATTGTATGAATACGATACGACTATTCAGAAAATCCAGATATTTGACCTCTATTTTTCGATATTTATCCTTCTGAGGCGGAAAGGAAACGTTCGGCTTCAAGTGCAGCCATGCATCCTGAACCCGCTGCGGTGATCGCTTGACGGTAGATTTTGTCTTGAACATCTCCAGCGGCAAATATGCCAGGAACAGATGTTTTTGTCGTTCCCGGTGTTGTTTGTATATAGCCTTCCTCATCAAGATCAATTTGATTTTTGAAAAGTTTTGTATTTGGTGTGTGACCGATTGCTATAAAAACACCATCAACAGGTAATTGGCTTATTTCTTTTGTAAGTGTATTTTTTAATGTAAGTCCTGTAACAGAAGGAGGATTACTTTCCGCCAAAATATCCTCTACAACGCTATTCCAGATAATCGTAACTTTTGGATTTTTCATGAGGCGTGTTTGTTGGATTTTTTCCGCCCGTAAACTGTTGCGACGATGAATGAGGAAAACATGAGCTGCATGATGGGTTAAATAAAGAGCTTCTTCAACAGCGGTATTTCCTCCACCAATTACCGCAACCTGTTTACCACGATAAAAAAATCCATCACAGGTTGCACAGGCGGAAACACCAAATCCCTGCAGTTTTTCTTCAGCCTCGAGACCTAGCCAACGGGCTTGGGCACCTGTAGCAATGATGACGGTTTTTGCTTTGTAGGTATTTCCCATATCGGTTTGCAATATGAAATAATTATTTTCTTTTTGTTTCTGTTGAAGGGAGCACCTTGTTACGCTGTCATTGATAATCTTGGCGCCAACATTTATGGCTTGTTGAGCCATCTGTTCCATCAACCTGGGGCCTTGTATGGGATCAGCAAAACCAGGGAAATTCTCGATTTCATTAGTAATGGTCAACTGACCACCGGGCTGTAATCCAGTTAGGAGAGTTGGGCTTAGATTTGCTCTGGCTCCATAGATTGCCGCTGTGTATCCTGCCGGGCCTGCCCCAATAATTAATAAATCCGTAAGAAATGTCTCACCCATATTATTCGTCCTATTATTACAAAGATTTTTTATATATAAGTCATCTATAGTATAATAAGAAACTATTGTTTAAAGAATAAATTGTTAAATTATACAAAGTGAAAGTTTTGGTAGGATAATCGATTTATGAATCAGGCAGCGGATCTTGATAAAATTGACTGGCTCATTTTAGATGAGCTTCAAAAAGATGGGCGAATAACAAATATTGAATTGGCACAAAGAGTTGGCATTTCTGCTCCCCCCTGCTTAAGGCGGGTAAGACGTCTGGAAACGATGGGGGTTATTCAAAGTTATCATGCGGATATAGATATGAAATCTGTAGGATGGTGCCTATCAGTATTTGTGCTGGTTGGTCTTGATAGCCAGAAAGAGGCCATATTAAAAGAATTTGAAAAGGAAATGGCGGATATTCCCGAGGTAAGGGAATGTCATATGGTCCGTGGTGGCGTTGATTTCTTAATTCGTTTTATTGCGCGAAATACCGAAGATGAAAATAGAATAACGCATGAATTGATAACGCATCCTCACATTGCTAGGGTTCAGACATTACAAGTTATTCATACCAGCTTTAATCGACATGGCGTTCCATTGGAATACGATCATCCAGATATATCCAAATAAATGCTTGATGATCAAATGTAAACTTTTATTGAAAAATGAAATATTTATCCGCTTCAGAAAAAGCGATAGGCGCGGAAGTTAGTATTATTGTTCCGTGTTATAATGAAAAAAATAATGTCCTTCCTCTTTTTAGAGCTTTAGAAACGGCTTTGGTAGGGTGGCGATGGGAGGCTATTTATGTCGATGATAATTCTCCGGATGGTACAATTGAAGAGATTAGAAAACTTGCCAGACAAGATATAAGGGCACGTGGAATACTTAGAGTTAACAAAAGAGGCTTGTCGTCTGCAGTGATTGATGGTGTCTTATCCTCTTCTGCTGATTATATAGCGGTAATTGATGGAGATATGCAGCATGATGAGACACGACTGCCAGATATGCTTGAGGCTGTAATTCATAGAAATTTTGATTTTGCAGTTGGCAGCCGTCATGTATCGGGTGGCAGTAATCAGGGATTGGCAAATTACTGGAGGAGATTTTTATCGGATCGTGGCATTGCATTATCACAAAAAATTTTACCTGTTCCATTAAAGGATCCAATGAGCGGTTTTTTTGTATTGAAAAGAAAGCTGTTTTTAAATCTTATGCCGACATTAACAGGAACCGGTTTTAAAATATTACTTGATTTGATATTATCCTGTCCTTCTACAATACGTGTTATCGAAATTCCCTTTCAGTTTCGAAAACGTTTTTCAGGACAAAGTAAACTTGGTTTAAAAATAATGATGCAATTTATTGTAATGCTGCTTCAAAAAAAATTAAAAAGATATCCTAGATAATTCAAATTTAATGATGACAATCTGATAAATCCATTTTGCTGCTTTGAGGAATTTATCAAAAAAACTGACGAAAATTAAAATATTTATATACTGGGCCATCCAATCATTCTTGATAACGAATTATAATTTAAAATATGTAAAACAGATGATTTCATGAATTTTGGTTATTGATATGTGTTCTGTAAAAGCTGATTTTGAATGGGTAAAAAAGTTAACGGTAAAACCTTGTTTATTATGGTTTTGGTTTGGTTTATCTATCGTGACACTCATTCGTTTATGGGTTGCTGCCGCCAGCCCGCTTTCGCCAGATGAAGCATATTATTGGTTATGGTCAAATCATTTAGATTACAGTTTTTATGATCATCCACCAATGGTGGCGTTGTGGATAAAATTGGGATGCTGGATTGGTAATAAAACCGCTCTGGGTGTCCGTTTTCTTGCCCCTTTTGCCGGTTTGATAGGAAGTGTTTTTATATATTTTAGTGTTATGGATTTTTGTCATACCAGTCATGATAAAGAAAAAAATGCGATTACTGCGGTTTTGATATTAAATACAACCCTCGCTATTAGCGTCGGTAGTGTAACAATAACTCCCGATACTCCATTAATTTTCTTTATTTGTATTTTTATATGGGGATGTGGACGTTTACTTGCCACTCAAAAATTGGGATGGTGGCTGGTTATTGGTATAGCTGCAGGATGCGCATTGCTCAGCAAGTATACTGCGTTGTTAATGATTGCGGGATTAGGAGTTTGGTGCATTCTGACAGTTTTGGGTCGATCTTCTTTAAAATCCTGGAAATTATGGGGAGGGCTGTTTTTAACGATACTTATTTTCCTACCCGTGATTATTTGGAATTCAAGACATCAATGGATCAGTTTTTTAAAACAGGGTGGAAGAACAGCGGATTGGCATCCCAGTCGTGCGGTTCAGTTTTTGTCTGAATTAATGATCGGCCAGATCGGATTGGCCACTCCCATCTTTTTTGTTTGTTTTTGTTGGGCCATGATTAAACTGACAAAAATTGTTTGGCAGAGTAAAGCGGAGAATGATTTTTTATTGTGGTTATGGGTTATTATTCCAGTTTGTGTATTTGTTCAGCATGCCTTTGGGGATCGTGTACAGGCCAACTGGGTGGGAATATTATATCCAGTCCTGTCTGTCATAACGGCAATTTATTTTCATCGTTTTATCAAGTCAGCCTGTATCCTCGGGAATATAATGGTTGGTTTGATTTACATTCAATCGGTTTTTGCATATTTTCCAATTCCGGCCAAATATGATCTCATGTTAAAACGATTGGGGGGGTGGGCTGAATTAGCTAAAGTGGTTTCATGTCAAATTCCTGATTCAGTTCCAATCATTGTTGATGAATATGGCATAGCTGCAGAATTGGCATTTTATGAGGTGCATCATCCAATTATTCTGGTTGATAGACGCTGGAAATATTTTGCTTTAGCTGATTACCATGGGAAAAATGGCTATTTAATTCGTACACAGCGTCGCAAAGATATGCCACCTTCTGTTTATTTTTTAAATTCAGAAAAAAAGGGGATTGTCGTAAGAAAAATCAAACAGAGAATTGCGGAAACCTATAATATCTATAAAGTAGAGTTAAATTATTCAAATGCTAACCAGCATGAAATCGTTTATCTGCCCTAATGAAAATTTCAATTAGGAAGCGAGTTCTATCAATTCATCTGATAAAGGATTGGAAACGGTTTCTTCCACTTTTTTAATTAAATTCTTTATCCTGAATGGTTTTTCAATACGTGGAAATGGTAAATCATTAATACGCTGGTTGATTTGAAAATTTCCACTCATCAAAAGTACCCTGCATTTTTTTTGCAACATTTTAAGAATCAGCGGATATGGATCTCCGTCAGGTAAATAAACATCGACAATCATGAGGGTAAATGAAATTTCTTTGATTAGTTCAGCAGCTTCAGCAAGAGAATATGCCAGTTG
>NZ_JAXOQA010000070.1:0-7634 GCF_047307945.1 Commensalibacter sp. A3DC
TGATAATAATAATTAATATCACTTAATATTGATAATTAATATCACTTAATATAAGATAAAATTTATTAAGTTGAATTGCCTGTTAAAAATTTATTAAATATACAAGATCTTATTGGATTAACGCATGTCAGATACATTTATAGGATCATATCTTATCTCTCGTCGTCTATATGGAGATAACTAATGACCACTTTATCTTTTTCACCCTGGCAACTATTTGAAAATGCAAATCCTGTTGTGCAGTTTGTCATGATCATGCTTTTACTTGCCTGCTTAATCAGCTGGACAATTTTTATAGCGAAATATATAGAGATTTTCCGCCTCAACCATAACCTTTTGATTGATAAGTTCCGTTTACAAAATGCCAAAGAATTGATGCCTGACATTGATCTTTCCAAAAAAGGGATTGGTAGGACAATGTTAATGGCTATCACGGATGAATATCAGTGTTCCAATGTTTTGACACATGATTCGGAAGGGCTAAAGGAAAGGATTGTATTGTTATTAGAAAGAATTGAAAGCAATGAAGGTCATTATTTAAATAAAGGGACCGGTTTTTTGGCAACCATTGGTGCGATTTCACCGTTTATAGGCCTATTTGGAACAGTATGGGGGATCATGACATCGTTCACAGGGATCGTTTCCACCCAAACAACAAGTCTAACGGCTGTTGCCCCGGGAATTGCAGAAGCCTTACTTGCCACGGCTGTTGGTCTGGTTACCGCTATTCCTGCCGTAATATTCTATAATATGATTCTTCGTTCAAACGCGAATTGCAGATCAAAAATTGCAGACTTAAGTACCATTTTCATGCGTCTGGTTTCTCGTGACATAAGCAAGTTGCAAATAAAAGACAAGAATACACAGATCATACCCTTTCAACCAAAAATGATGGGGGAAAAAATATCATGATCCGTATGCGTCATGCTGATAACGATTCAAAAGAAATATGCGATATCAATGTCACACCATTTATTGACGTGGTTTTGGTTCTCTTAATCATCTTTATGATTACCGCACCTTTGACAACAGTAAAAATTCCGGTCACTTTGCCTTACTCTTCCTCAAAAAACATGAAACAACCCAACCACCCTGTTTATCTAACACTAAAAACAGACCATACCCTAACCTTAAATGATAAAACTATTTCATTAAAGGATATCAATTCCACTATTAACATTGCAACAAACAGCAATAAGGAAGAACATATCTTTCTTTATGCGGATACCAAAATTGATTACGGCTCTTTCATTATGGTAATGGATCAACTCCGTGCCGCGGGTTATCATAAAATTTCTTTGGTAAATTTACAAAACAAACAATAATGGCATGAAAACCTCCACGATTACTGACAAAATTTCCTTTACAGAATGGCAAGCCAACCGAAATGATCTCAGATCTAAAGAAAACCATTATATAATAATTGTTTCCTTTATCGTCTCTTTATTAATTCTTATTTTTCCTTTTTTTCTTTTTTACAATAATTCTTCAGTGCCCAACAAACCCGTTGTTACTGAAAGCAGTGCTCTTGTACTTGACTTATCCCCCAATCGAACAGAAACTCCGACTTCACCATTATTGAATAAACCTACAACACTTGCCAAAACAGAACCTTTGACACCCATTCAAAAATTATTGCCAAAATTTCCTGTATCAAATATTCTACCTGATATACCAAGAATAGAAAAATTCTCTAAACTCAAAATAAAGCAACCTTCCCAACATATTATTCCACAACATACTTCTCAATCTGGATCAAATTCAACATCCACATCAAAAAATAATAATACCGATCATCCATCAGAAAAGGATCAAAACGCACAAGTCATACACACTTCTTCAACATCCGCTAATTGGCAGGGAATGGTTTTAAATAAATTCGAACGTTTCAAACATTACCCGCCTGAAGCCCAAGCTGATGACCTAGAGGGAACCGCCATTTTGCACATTACCATAAATCGCCAGGGAATCATCCTAACAAGCAGTCTTGCAAAAAGTTCCGGATATTTGATCCTAGATCGAGAAGTCCTTACTTTATCCCACCGAGTTAAAAAACTTCCTCCTCCACCCGATGATATCCAAGGTTTACTAATTAATTTGGATATTCCTATAGAATTTCATATAAAACAATAAAAAGAAATTTGTTAAACAATATCTAAATGTTGATCTGTTCAACAAATTCTTGTCTTACTACACATCAATCATTATGCAGCATTTCCCTGATAAACTGTCACAGATGAACTGTTTCCAGATGGATTTTGATATGCACTTAATGAAAACTCCTCAATCACCGCATAGGCATGTTCAAAAATTTCCGATTGAATGGCTTCATAATCCTTCCAGACAACTGTATTGCTAAATCCATAAATCTCCAACGGTAACAATCCTGTTGCATCGGGGGCCATCTGTCGCACCATATAGGTCATCTGATTAAGAATACGAGGATGATTTTTCAAATATAAATCCAAATAGATACGGTAAAGACCCAGATTTGTGATTGACTGGCCTTTGGATAAATATTTGCCTAAATCCATAATAAATTCTTTATGATCAACCCTGTCCTTATTTTTTTCTGAATTTACAAAGGGTTGAAGCAACTTGCTTTCTAATATTTTTTCCTTTTCCTCAGGTGTTATATAATGAACGGTTGTAACATCAATATACACAGAACGTTTGATCCGTCTACCGCCAGATTCCTGCATTCCACGCCAATTGGTAAAAGAATCGGAAACAAGCGCATAGGTAGGAATCATCGTAATTGTATTATCAAAATTGCGAACCTTAACAGTTGTCAAACCAATATCCATTACAATTCCATCCGCACCATATTTGGGCATTTGTATCCAGTCATTTACACGCATCATATTATTTGCAGATAACTGAACTCCCGCTGATAAGCCCAGAATGGAATCCTTAAAAACTAACATGATGACAGCTGCCATGGCTCCCAGTCCACTGATCAGGATAAGTGGCGATTTGTCAATTAGTACGGAAAGAATAAAAATACCAAAAAGCAGTGCGGCCAATAATTTAAATCCTTGAAATATACCTCCAAGCGGAAGCCGCGCCGCTATATCCAGCTTACTTGCAAATTTTAAAACAATATCCAGAAATGAAAATATTGACAGAAGTGCACAGACCAATACCCAAACTTTTGCGGCAATCATAAGAAAAACTAGCGTTTTCACACCCTGATGCACCCAAAAAGTGGTCTGTAGTATGACAATCAACCCCTGCACAGTAAAAGCCATACGGCTAAATAACTGATTCTCTGTAACGACCTTGCTCCATAGTCGCGTGCTTTTTTGTGCAAATTGAACCAATCGGACCAACACAATCCGATGTAAAATCACATGAACAATGGCCGCCGTAAGGATGATAATAGATACAGCTGTTAAAAACAAAGTAAACTGATTAAATTTAAAACCATGTTGCTGTAAAAAATCTATAATATGTTGTTGCATATTAACCTCTTGATTAATTGTGCGATAAAATAATTTTTCATAAAAAATCTCATAAAAAAATCTGGTTATTTTAACCCAAATATATCTTCGATATCTTAATATCTTATCTGTAGTACTCTAACTGTTTAACGAATTTTTCCAGATCACTTTACGCCATTTACGAACACTGTTTATAAAAGCGATCTGACTTCCTACCTGTATATCCTGTTTATAAATCACCTGTTCTGTCGCCATGCCCTGATCCAACAGATATTGACACATCGTTCCTCTCAAGAGGCCAGAAGAGACAGGTGGCGTAACCCATTTCCCCCCTTTACACAAAAGAATATTTCCATTGACAAATTCTGTAACTTCATCTTTCTCATTAAAAAGTAATTGTTCACAATCCAATGTAACAGGAGGATAAAAATCCCTTCTTGTCGTTTTGTGGTATAGAAACATATTATCTGACAAAACAGGTTCTTTCGCCCATCTTGCGATCAAATCGTGATGTAAAGACTGAATAGCATTAATTTCTATCTGGATTAACCCTTTTTGATCTAACAATATTCTTACCTTCCAGCATCCTCGTTCATATTGACAGGAGAGATGTTGCAGGCTTTTTAACAATTCTGCCTGGTTAAAGGAAAAATCAAAATATTCAGCCGATTTTTTCAGCCGGTCCAGATGTAAAGATAAAAGAAAATAACATCCATTCTCTAGCAAGACTGATTCAAGTAAATGATCGGGTATCGGGCGATCATACAAAACCTGTATTTTATGAATAACTTCACGATATTCATCCTTGGAAGTGGAATCCCAAGTTATTCCTCCTCCAACACCATATACAGCTTTTTTATTTTGGACAACCAACGTTCGAATAGGAACGGAAAATATCGCTTCTTGATCAGGGGTTACTATCCCAATAGCACCACAATAAACTTCACGCGGCTGTTTTTCAAGCTTTCGAATAATTTTCATTGTATTTGCTTTCGGTGCACCAGTTATAGAACCACATGGAAATAACGCCCTAAAAATATCCGATAATGTTGTTTTTTCCTTTAATCGTGCAGTTATTTCTGAAGTGAGTTGCCAAACTGTAGGATATTTTTCTTTATCGAACAAAGATGAAACCTTCACACTTCCCTGCTCTGCAATTTGTCCCAAATCGTTACGCAGCAAGTCAACAATCATCAAATTTTCAGCACAATTTTTTTCATTATTCAATATTTTCCTGTTTTCAAGGTCTTCCGTTAAGATTAATCCCCTTGGGGCTGTTCCTTTCATCGGTTTAGCAGTAATTTTCCTTTCTTTTACCTGAAAAAACAATTCCGGAGATGCCGAAAGAATTTGAAACAATCCAATATCCAGATATGCACTATAACTTGATTGTTGAGCCTGCAACATATGCAGATAGAACTCATACGGGTCTTCCTGGAAATCCGTTCCCATTCTCAATGTATAATTCACCTGATAGGTATCACCGTCAGCGATATGATTTTTAACAGCTGCAATAGCTTGTTGATATTCATGCCATGAACAATCAGGTTGCCAATTCATTAATCCAAAATCAATTTTTTTAGATTGTGGTTTGAATTTTCTTTTTATCGGTTTTTCAAAAATACCAAACCATAACAATGGCATTTTTTCAGGAGGATGCGTTATCAAATAAGAACGAAAGGCAGACGCGGCTTCATACGTTATAAATCCTGCTGCATAATATCCTTTTCCTACCCATTCCTCTATTTCCTGTATACAGGATAAAACCCTATCCAACTGACGTGTTTGTATAATCCTCAAAACATTTTCGAAATTGTAAGGATAGTTTAAAAAATCAAACTGTAATTTCATAAAAACCGTAAACGAAAAAAGATAATCACTGTAAAATTATCAATTTTTTAATCTAATTCTATAATAATACAGCGATATATATTTATTTTATAATCATTGATAGAAAATGATTCATTTAATTGTATAAAAACCAAATCATGAAAATAAATCTTTTAAAACCGATATTTGGTTTTAAAAGGTTAAGACAAAAAACGATTGTTTTAAACGGTAATATTAAAAATAGCATCCTTATACTATCGACAACGTATCAATATATGATTTTTACGACCTGATGACAGCTTAATAACCCCATCACATAACGCATCATCAGTAATAATTTGTCCCTCATCACTAATTTTTTCATCATTAATTCTTGCCCCACCCCCTCGAATTAATCTTCTGGCTTCCGCATTACTATTCACTAACTTTCCAAGAACAAATAAACGAAAAACAGGAACACCCTGTTGTAGCATTTCGGTGGGCAAGACTATTTCGGGTAATCCGTCTTGAGCCAGTTTACCCTGCTCAAATATGTCTCTAGCCGCCTTCTGTGCAGCTTCTGCTTCACTACGACCATGACAAATTGCGGTCACTTCTGTTGCCAGCATTTTTTTCGCCTCGTTTATTTCCGCTCCTTGCAAAGCGGCTAAACGTTCACATTCCTGAATGGAAAGATCTGTGAAAAGTTTAAGAAAACGACCAACATCCTGATCTTCCGTATTACGCCAAAATTGCCAGAAATCAAAAACCGAACATTTCTCCTTGTTAAGCCAAATGGCTCCTTTGGCTGTTTTTCCCATCTTGGCCCCTGAACTTGTTGTCAATAAGGGGGCTGTTAATCCAAATACCTGTTTTCCCTCCATTCGACGTACAAGTTCTACACCAGATACAATATTTCCCCATTGATCTGAACCACCCATCTGTAAAACAGTTCCATAACGACGATTTAATTCGCGAAAATCATATGATTGCAAAATGGAATAATTAAATTCAAGAAATGATAACCCTTGTTCTCTTTCCAAACGTGTTTTAACACTGTCAAAGGATAACATACGGTTAACTGAAAAATGAATGCCAACATCCCTTAGCAAGTCAATGTAGGAAAGCTTTTTCAGCCATTCTGCATTATCAACCGTAATTGTTTTGTTTTCGCCTGATCCAAATTGTAAAATTTGATGAATATTCTGGACAATCCCATCTAAATTCCGATCAATTGTACCCTGATTCATCAAGCTGCGTGCTTCTTCCCGGAAAGAGGGGTCTCCGATTTGGGCTGTTCCACCACCAACTAAAGCAACGGGCTGATGTCCATGTTTTTGCAATAAACGCAACAGCATCAGCTGTACCAAAGACCCGACATGCAAACTGTCAGCTGTTGGATCAAATCCGATATATCCAGAAATAGAACCTTTTGCCATACGCTCATCCAGACTTTCCAGATCAGTCGCCTGAAAAATAAATCCTCGTGCCTGTGCTTCCTGTATAAACGAACTTTTTGGGGTCATAATATTATCTCAGAATCAGATTTGGTCAAAAATTTAATCAACGTTGACTTGAACTCGGCAAATCAGATTTTTCTATGTATCATGAATTAGTTTAAAATCAAAGAACACGCTTTAAATGTTCCTCAAAACTAAAGAGACTCTTTTTATGAAGGGGGTAATGAAATGGGCGGTGCATACCCATTTGACGGGTCAGTGATCCTGACCTTTTGCTGAGACTGGCGTGAATGTTTTAACCCTAACAAAATAGACGGGGGTGAAACATAATGATTAGGTGTTCCACTTGTATATTCACGCATAGTCGATTGATCATCTGTCAAGGCAGGATGTTCAGAATTGGTATAGACACCCCCCTCCTCGATATAGGGATCTGGATGAGTATGCCAACCTTTTTTACGTAGCGGATTATGCATCTGATGTTTGGAAGGGTATAAACCTCTTTTTTTATGATAGGATGGAAAAATGCCAGTATCAGTATTATACTTATTCTCCGATTGATGGATATTCCATTCTTCATTCGGGGTTTCCTTAGTTGTCACAGAAGGCTTGGCATAAATTGAATGACTTGATGAATCATATAGACTTATCCCAATCATGAATAAGAAAAGTTGGTATTTTTTCATAATTCGTTCATATCCCTTAATAATCGCCTAGATTATAATTTTTTTTAGACAAATGGTGAATGTTTTTTGATTATCTTTTTATGGTTTGCATCCGAGTGATCGGACAAAAAACTTTTCTTGAACAATTATATTCAAATAACAATTAATAACATTTAATATTTTATTTAAGCCTAAAAAATTTTGGAAATCCAACATTCATTTATAAATTAGCTAAATTTTTATTTCAGTAATTTTTT
>NZ_JAXOQA010000071.1:0-7568 GCF_047307945.1 Commensalibacter sp. A3DC
TGATAGTATCTCTAGTTTTAATATCATAAAAATCAAATCCTCCTCTATCTCCAAGAGGATCAATATTAGTAAATTCAGTATGTGCATTTCCAGGATAGAACATATTCCATGTTTGCATAGCACCTTGTCCCGTTACTCTTTTCTCACTGTCAATATACCCTGCTGCTGCTGTTAAAATCGGACTACTAATTGAGGATTTGAAAATGATATAATTATTTTTATCAACTACTATCCCTAGTTTAGTATTTTTACCTTGGCCAGTTCCTAATGCAACACCACCTTCATATCCTAGTGGATCAAATATAACCTGTCCTGAAACAAAACAATTATTTGAACCAAAATTTAATTTTGAAGTTTTATTAAGTGCATTGTTTTGAGATATTTTGGTATTATCTTCTGCATGAATGTTTGATAATTCAAAACCTTTAATTATCAATATGAGGCTTGTAAAAACCTGCAATATTCCCTTTAAAGTCATTTAATTCAACCCAAGAAAATTATAAAAATAAATTAATTTTAAAATAATGTTTAATTAATGAAATTTTATGTACAAAAAGCGCGAAACATTAATTAAGCATATTGTCACAAATAATTTTTTTAATACACGTATCGTATCTAATTAATAAAATTATACCACTAACATCGTAAAAGAAACCTATATTACTATTACTAATCAAATATTTATTAATTGTTAAAAATTCTGATTTAATTAAGTTTAATAGTACACAAGAAATAAAAAGTATTTTTATAAATAAAAAATTGAAAAATTTTTTTAATCATTTATTTAATAAATTTTTTTACATTATAGGATATGATTTTAATTATTTAAAATAATGAACAAAATTTATGCTTTTACTTTTTTTCATCTTCCCTGCATTCAGGTTGACATTACCCTCGGTTGAGATAATGTCACTAGCCGTATGCAGGGAATTGGATGTCGATTTTTTATCAGTGACGTTCTTTTGGCCAATTTGTACGCTCAATTGCGCCTCGTTCATGAAAAAACCGAACTTTTTCGTTTGGTGATAATCATATGTTAAATTCAATTATCATCTGCGTCATGCCCGCAATCAGCCTGTTTAAATCACCCAAAGGAAACCACTGCCGTGTCTATTTCTTCTTGTTAATGTTTGCCTCCACCTTAACAATTTCAGGGTTTTCCTGATTGATGAGATAAACCTTATACTGTCCAATCATGTCTGGATAATTATGCCATACTGCCGCTGTTAAATGATCAAGAATATAGGCAGCATTATTTGCTTCCGTGTTGATTGACCCAAAGCCTTCAAATATCGTTTCATAGTTGGATGGATGTTCCGGAGCTATACATAATTTTGAACTTAGTGTATTTAAAACACACTTTAAAAGACTGTTATCCCTTCCTACCGGTCTGACCAGTCTAACTTTATAGTCGACATATTTATAGGTAAACACATCCGCGTTTGTTTTCCACAACTCGGGATTTCCATTGGTATCAGTGAATAGAGGGGTTTGATAGGTTCTCACAACCGTATCATCCTTCGTCGTGTCTCTATTTGTATCTATCAAGGCAATGACATTTGGATGACCATCATTCTTTGGATCCAACCCATCATTGACAACCCTATATCCCAATTCCTTTAAATATTTTTCTGTATAATATTTAGATGTTATGTTATAACGTGCAGCTTTATCATAAGTCAACCAATCCTTATCATCGCTTCGTGCCTTTTTGATTAATGCCGGAAGATTATATGGCACAAGGACGGCGATGACATCATTAGTTTTGGATAGGGGTCTGGCTGTGCCCAGTCTATTATTAACAGGTACATAATATGTTCTAGGTCCACAGGCTGAAAGTAGCAAGCATAGTCCAAATCCGTAAAGATAGTTAGATTTTGTCATTCTGGTTTCCTTTTTGTGAAGAGGCTTTCTGTCCCTGTGAACTGGTCATGGGTTTTAGCGGATTTCTGGACCTGCCATCCTGATCACGGGGCTTTCTCGCATGTTTGAGGTCCGGATTGCTTATATTTGGCGCATTCTGTTTCAATGCTGTCAGGCCACCCGCTGTCGCGTCAAGGGACATGTTGTCGCCAGAGGTCGCAATACCCGCCAGTGCTCCTGATCCCCCAACTATCACGTTCTGCGTCATGCCCGCAATCAGCTTGTTTAAATCATTTGTCTCATCATATGTCGGATTTTTTGTGAAACATTACCTTTTTGATCCTTGTTTTTAGAATACTGAATTTTTTCTTTATAATGTGATCTTTTTTGATTTTGTTGATTATTATCCTCTTTATTACTTGGCTTGAGAGGATTTTCCCTTGGAGGAGCTATTTTGTCAGCAATTACCTGACCGATATTTGGCAGCTCTGTATTGACAGCATCAGCCGCGGCAACACCCGCAACCGTTGCGCCAACATCCCCGCCCCCAAGCGCAGCCCCTGTAATAGAGGCAATTCCAGAAGCCACCATCTTCATTATGTCCCTATCACTGATTTCACCAGATGGGGTGGCCGTTACATTCGTGCCCTTGCCGCCATTGGGCTTAAGGGCGTTCCCTGACTGCGCATGATTGTCCCGGTTGGGTTTCTTGTCATTGTAAACCGTGTTGATAATAGCATCCGATATGGTGTTGATCGTCTGCGTAATTTCATTCTGTTTCTTGAAATTGCTGTCAATTTTATTCGCATCAAACCGATCAGCAAGATAACCATTGGCTGCATCTGGATCACGAGAGATAGTGCCCGTAATTGATCCCGCATTGATGGTTATATTCTCCCCTATGGCCGCTTCCGTCTTAGAATGCTCATTATGTGTGGTAATATTACCCGTAAAGCCGGGACCAACAACCTTGTTCAAAACATTGCCGGGCAATAGATTGTTTTCTTTCTCGTCAGTGGCTACACCGGCAACCGTATACTGGCTCTTGAGCGTTTCGGTTCCATTGACATTAAGTCCGCTCCAAATCGAATGGTTATCAAGACTGTTGCCAACCAACCTGTCTGTATTGATGACATTCTTCGAGGCATCTGCAGTGCTAGTAATCGCCCCACCATTGATGGTGGTCGTTCCACCAACATTGATATC
Source organism: Commensalibacter sp. A3DC (assembly GCF_047307945.1). Lineage (NCBI taxonomy): Bacteria > Pseudomonadati > Pseudomonadota > Alphaproteobacteria > Acetobacterales > Acetobacteraceae > Commensalibacter > Commensalibacter sp. A3DC. The sequence continues at coordinate 3,070 of NZ_JAXOQA010000071.1, forward strand.
AAGTCCCCCGCTGCCAGCCTCAATTCCAGAAACATGCTTTTCCGTTGAGAGATAATTGTTGTGAATATCCTTGACACCACCCGTGATTGTACCTTGGGATTCAGGTATGTCAGGAGAGCTGCCTCCAGCCAAACCAAAACCCGCAAGGGGTATCCCGGCCTGCATTCCAAGTGATTTCGAATCACTGTCATACCTGTTACGGTTTTGCGGTGTGGTTATGTTCATGCTTCCCGTATTGATTGCTATGGATCCACTGGAGGTTTTTCCATCAAGAATTGAACCTTCTTCTGTAGGAATTTTATTGGTGATATGCGCACCATTTAAATTCAGGCTGCCGTTTTTATTATTAATAATTACGGAATGTTGTCCATTCACAATCGTATCGATAGCGGTCGTGCTGGAAGAATGCATATTGCTACCGCTCAATGCCATATTGGCGTTGATCATTGCGCTTCCACCCCCCATACCGATATCAGCTGTGACCCCTACACCAAAAGATTTGCTTGATGTTTTCCTTTTCGCTTTGTCAGTGGCATGACCTGCATTCAGGTTGATGTCCCTGCCGGCATTGAATATCACGTCATTGCCATTAATCGTTGCCGCCGTGGCATTAATATCATTTTTTGCATTGATGCTAACTTTTCCACCTGCCGATACAACTGATCCCGTATCCCTGGTTGATTCCGTTGTCAGATGAGATTTGTTGGAGGAATGACCAATCGAGGCATATGCACCAACCAAATTATAATTTGCAGCTGAACTGTTATTTTTATTCGCTTTATTAATTTTGTCTATTTCTTGGGGAGTCATATTGCCTTTAATGGCTTGATCTTTGATCCCTGCTTTACCCAAACCGGTATCTATACCGGCATAACCCGCTTTAATACCATTAGTTAATATTGATGCCGGTAATCGCACTCGCCCCGCCAATGATACCGGTATGGATCATGCCGCTGGCCATCTTGTTTATATCTGTCGTGTCGTCATATCTATAAGAAAGAAGATTACTATAAATATTATTTTGGAATATCAGTAACTTTGGTGACCTGGAAGAAAGGCTGGCTGATTTGAATTACACGTTTTTTACCCAGCAAGTTGGGATATTGATACAATATCGATGACACCAAATGATTTTCGATATAGTCCGGATCTCGTGCACTTGTGGTCATCGTGCCCACACCGTAAAAGATTGTTTCATAATGGGAGGTATCTAGCCAATAACTGTCAGGAAAAGTACAAAAATTTGTACTCAAAGAGGAATAATTACATTGATAAAGGGGATTGTCTTTACCAATAGGCCTTACCAGTTTAATTCCTATAGCCACCTTATTCATGGTGACCTCATCGACATGGTTTGTCCACATGGTGGTCGCACCTGTGCCTGGATCACTTGAATATGGTTCGTTGGATATAAACCTTTGTGTATAGGTATTAACTAATCTAGAATCAACCAATGCATATACGGTTGGCTTTCCTCCATGCGTCATGGCCTGTCTTTCATTACCCTGGCTATCAATCCAGTCTATTTTTTTTGCTTGTCCACTATCACCAGAATGAAGACCTGTATCAGTTAATTGGTATCCTAAATCTTGCAATCTCTCTTCCGTATCAAGTTTAGCCATACCAATATAAAATGCAAGTTTTGAACCTTTATCATACCAATTAGGATCATAACTTCTTGCTTTAGCTATATATTTTGTCAACCTTTCCGGAACAACGACCCTGATTACATCATCCGTTTTGGAAAGGGGCTTCGCAGTCCCCTTCTCGTTCCAGATAGGAATGTAAAACTTGTTGGCACAGGCGGTTAGAGACAAACACAGCATCATTAAACTAGCCAAAGAATAAAGTCTCATTTTGTATCCCCTTTCTTTTCAGTCTGTTCAGCTTCGGGTTTCGACCCCGCTTTACCGGCCGGCTTTTTGCCCCTGTTTTTGCCCTTCTCAACCTTGGGTGCATTCTGGGCCAGTCCTGTCAGGCCACCCGTGATGGCGTCAATGGCTGTGTTGGTGCCATTGAGACTGTCACTGCCGCCCATGATGCCGGTAATCGCACTCGCACCGCCAATGATCCCGGTATGGATCATGCCGCTGGCTATCTTGTTTATGTCCGTCATGTCATCGTATTTGATATTATGTCCATTTATATTTTGTGTTTGTTGTTTTGAAGAAGTTTGCGTTATATCTTGACCATATCCTCCTTTTTTATTCGTAGTATTTCCACCCTGATGATAATTAGGGCTATTGGGATTTAGTCTATTGTCATCCTTTCCGAAAGGACCATCAGGGAAGAAGTGGTTATAGATGATGTTGCCAGCCAATCCACCGACTGCACCCGCGGCCGTTGGCCCGACATTGCCACCCCCCATGATCGCCCCGCCAATCGAGGACGCGGCCCCGACTATCGCCGTGGCGTTCGCGCCATTGATCAGGGATTCATCAGGTTTCTTATTCAGGCCGATTTCCGAAAGCGCATGATTGAGATCCAGTTTGTCCTCTTCGTTTTTCACGTTCTCCGCACGCTTGTTCGCACTGACAACCGTGTCGACAATCATGTTGCCATACTTGTTCATGACCTCTGTCGCCTTGTTCTGGAGATTGAAGTCATTGTTGATCTTGCCAGGATTGAACTTGTCCTCCATATAGCCGTTGGCCTCGTTGATATCATGCGAGAAATGGCCACTCACGCTGCCCGCGTTCACGACGATATTGTCCCCGATCACGGATTCAGTCGTTGAATGCTTGTTGTGAACGATGCTGTTGCCAGATATCCTCGTGCCCGTTCCGTTCCCGAGTATGTTTCCAGGAATGTTCATGACTTCCTTACCACCCTCAACCGTGCCAACCGTATCTATAGCGTATTTGGTATCAAGATTTTGTTTCATCTGGATATCGAAACCGCTCCATATCGAATGGTTCCTGACTGAATTGCCCTGCAGGCTTCCTGTGCTGATCTGGTTTCTGGAGGCATCGGCTGCACTGGTGATGGCGCCGGCTGTCAGGGTCGTGTCCCCCCTCACATTGACATTCAGCCCTCCCGTGCCGGCATAAAGTCCGGACATCTCCTTTTCTGTTGACGCGTAATCATTGTCAATGACACGTATGTCCCCAAAAAGATCAACGTTTGTATAGGGCGTGTCAGGTTTATTGGGTTTGTCATTACTTTGTAAAAGAACATCATTTTGTTTTGATGAACCTTTAGGCTGTTCACCCCAATTGTGATAGTCGCTAAGGGGTGTGCTGAACTCCATGCCAACCGTCTTGTTGTTGCTGTGATACCTGTTGACATTCTGCGGCGTTGCAATGTACATGCTTCCTGTGTTGATGGTGATGGAACCGTTGCTTGGTGTTCCCCTGGTGATTGTTCCATCCCCGTTTTTCACATCGGGATTTTTGTTGACAATCTGCGCCCCATTGAGGGCAAGCCTGCCGTTTTCATTATTGATGGTGACCGAGTTTGTTCCATTCACGACCGTGTCAATGGCCGTCTTGCCATAGGTCGTGGTTTTGCCCCAGCTCACCGATGCATCACCTCTCGCTCCAAACGCGAACCCGTGCGCTCCCACATTGGCATTCGCCCCTATGTCCTCCCTGTTGCCGGAGCTGGTCGTCTTGCTTCGACTGGTTCTGTATCCCGCATCCAGGCTGATATCCCGGCCCGCGTTGAATATCACGTCGTTCCCGCTGATACTGCTGGCCGTGGCATTGATATCCTTCACCGCATTCACACTCACTTTCTCTCCAGCCTTTATGGTCGATCCGGTATCCGTGACCGTCGTCGACGTCATGTGACTCTTATTCGTTGAATGCGTGAAGGTCGCCGTGATCCCTATAAGGTTGTAGTCAACGGCTGTCGCCGCTCCATGGGCAAACGCTCCCGTCAGGATCCCGCTCTTCCCCAATCCCGCGTTGAGACCCTGGCTCGCCATGTCCGCGGCGTTTAGCGCCTCCATTCTCTCATCCGTCGTGTTGGCCGCCGCAAAGTCCGTCTTCGCAAGATTCGCCAGCAAGCCACTAGCACTCAGGCCTATCCCCGTAAAGCTGTCCTTATGTTTCTGGTCGCCCTTGAAAACATCCTGGACCGCATTGAAATTCACTGAATCTCCGGACATATTGATATCCCTTCCCGCAATAACATTGGAACCGTTGATATTGATATCCTTCCCTGCATTCAGGTTGACATTACCCTCGGTTGAGATAATGTCACTGGCCGTATGCAGGGAATTGGATGTCGACTTTTTATCAGTGACGTTCTTTTGGCCAATTTGCACGCTCAATTGCGCCTCGTTCGTGAAGAAACCGAACTTCTTCGTCTGGTGATAATCATATGTATCGTTGGAATAGTTTAGCGCGTTCTCGGTTATATTGCCGCCAGCGTTGATATTAACATCATTTTTGGACGCGACAGCCCCTGCCAGGCTAACATCGTTTTTCGCAGAGATGCCGATTTGTCCACCCGCAATGACAGCCGATCCAATATCATTGGTATAGGCTCTTTTT
>NZ_JAXOQA010000072.1:0-7514 GCF_047307945.1 Commensalibacter sp. A3DC
TAACAAATTTATTAAATTATCAGTAAATTGGTTTGTTATTACTGTTTTTTTATCTTCAATTTCATCAATATTATTAATATTAGAATTGGTGTTGTTGTCAAAAATCATTACTTCAATCATATTTTATAAAGCGAATATTTCTTTTGTTGATAACGAAGTTATTTATTTTATATGTTGTGTATTTTTTCAAATTTGTACCAGATCTGTTTCTGATATTACTGGCATAAAAGCGGCATTAAAAATTACAAAAGCCATAAGGTTGGAGATTTATCAATCACTGTTTAGAACAGGTCCAATTTCCTACAGTCATATTTCTTTGGGGGAAATGGTTAACAGCCTAACAGAAGCCGTCGATAATCTGCTTCCCTATTTTGCACGCTATATCCCCAGTGCCGTGATGATGGTCATATTGCCCCTGTTTATTTTGGCCACTGTTTTAAACTTTGATATTTGGGGTTTTGTGATTTTGTTATGTACGGGTCCTTTAATTCCGCTTTTTATGGCTTTGGTTGGATATACGGCACAGGTGATTATGGATAGACAATGGCGGCAGTTATCCCTGTTAAGCGGAAACTTTTTTGACATGTTGAAATGGTTGAAGACCTTGCGGTTATTTGGACGGGCTGGTGAAAGTTTGAAATTTATTGAAAAACTTTCAGATGAATATCGTAAAACAACACTGTCAGTTATGAAGGTTGCGTTTTTAACGTCAGCAGTGTTGGAATTTTTTTCAAGTTTATCAATTGCAGTTGTCGCTGTGACATTTGGTATTCGTTTGTTAAATGGAACCATGCATTTTCACTCTGCTTTTCTTGTCTTGTTATTGGCGCCAGAATATTTCATGCCTTTACGAGACTTTTCATCGAGTTACCATGCCAGACAAAATGCAAATGCAGCTTTGGATCAATTAAAAAAAATATACAGTTTACCGAAACTAATTAAATTTTCTTATCAAAATAAAAGGATAGATTCATGTATTAAGGAAATCATTCTCGATCATGTAACGGTTAAGAATAAAGAAAATATAAATTTAGTGCAGGATATTACTTGTACATTTTTAAGAGATAGGCTCAATATTATATTTGGTCATAGTGGTGCAGGAAAAACGACCTTATTAAATATTCTACTTGGTTTTTTACCTGTACAATCAGGCACGCTTAAAATGATTGATTTAAAAAACCAGTCACAATCTCTAAATATGGTGGATATTGCCTGGGTTCCTCAAGAACCTTTATTGCTATATGGGACGATTAGGGATAATTTATCCCTGAAAGCTTTTGAACCTTCTCTTGATCAATTGCGTAATGTAGCCAATCAAGTCGGTATTTTGTCTTTTATAGAAACCCTACCACAGGGTTTTGAAACTCATATAGGGGAGGAAGGGCAGAATTTATCGGGTGGACAAATAAGACGCCTTATGTTGGCACGAGCGCTGTTAAAAAATCCAGATATTCTGATTCTTGATGAGCCCACTTCCGGGTTGGATCAAAAAAATGCCTTGCAGATCATTCAGACTATTCAACTTCTTAAAAAGGACAGGATTGTTATTGTGGCAACGCACAATCCCCTTTTAATCTCTTATGGTGAGGTTTCTGTACAAATAGATCGGGGACAACTGCTTCATAATTCAAGGGTTGGTGGCAAGTCGTTATGAATTTTAATTTTTCTTTTTTTCAATTGGTTAAACCGATTAAATGGCATTTAATGCTGGGTCTATTTTTATCTTGTATCGCGGCCCTGAGTAATTTTGGGTTGCTGTTTTTATCAGGATGGTTGATAGCTAGTGCAGCCATAGTTGGATTAACCGGGATTATTGCCGTTCAGGCATTTAATATTATTGTTCCAGCCTCAGGGGTCCGTTTTTTTGCCATAACACGGATTGTGACACGATATTTGGAACGTGTGATCACGCATGATGGCGCATTAAGGGTTATAAGCCTGGCAAGAAAAAAGGTTTATGAATGTCTGATCCCCTTAACACCTGCAGGACTTGTGAATAAAAGAGGGGGTGACTTGCTGGGACAATTTGTTTCCGATTCAGAAAATATAGCAAATTATTATACTGATGCATTGCTTCCTTTTATTCGGGCTTTATGTTGTGGGATTATATTTATTGTTACCTTTTATTTCTTTTTGCCTGTGGCGGCTTTCTCCTTGGCCATAGCTTTTATCATGGCAGTCGGTCTGGTTTCTGTTGGAGTTTACGGTTGTTCATACAAGTATATTTGTCATATTCTTGAATCAAGAAACAATTTACAGGCTGATCTAGGTGAAACTCTGCGTCATTTTGGTGAATTATATATTTTTAAGGTTATTGATCAGTATTTTAAAAAAATTCAGACTGCTCAGAAATCTATTGATCAAAGCAGATTGATGCTGGATTGTATTGAAAGTGTGGCCAAGTCATTAATTACATTTATTATGATGATTTGTGTTATTGCCGTTTTGTTTCAGGCCAGTAATGCTCATCATGATATGGGATTGAATGCAGCTGAAATTCCCATGTTGGTTTTGGGTGTAATGGCAGCTTTTGATGTTGTAATTCCCTTACCACAGGCTTGTCATGCTCATATAAAAGCACGCCTGGCACAAAAAAGGTTACAGATTCTATCAAATGCAGGGAAAAAGAAACAAAGCAGTAGGGTCATCAATTCCGTATCCTCTTCCACCTGTCTCGTATTTGACAAAGTTCAATTCAGTTATCCCCATAACCCAAGAATGATTTTACAGAATGCATCTTTAACAATCAAACAAGGTGATAAAGTGGCGATTATTGGCGAGTCCGGGACTGGCAAAAGTAGTTTGATCAATTTGATTTTTTCGTTTTATCCAATCCAGGCTGGAGAAATTAAGTTTGCCGGTGAAGCTGTCAAGAATTTGAATACGGATAATTTATCTTCTTTTATCACTGTTGTTTCCCAGGATTTTCATCTTTTTTCTGGAAGCATCATGGATAATTTTAGATTGATTGTACCGGATGCAACTGAAAATGAAATTTATGATGTGTTAAAAATTGTGCAACTTGATGATTTTGTTAAACGACTACCAAAGAATATTCACAGTCATATAGGCAATAATGCAATAGAATTGTCGGGAGGGGAGGCAAAAAGATTGGCTATTGCTATTGCTCTTTTACGTAAAACCCCCTGGCTGATTCTTGATGAACCAACAGATGGTTTGGATCAGCAAACAAAATATACAATGATGCAGGAATTATTGAAACTATATGCTGACAAAACTCTGATAATCATTACTCATGAAACAAGTATATTGTTTTTAATGAATCTTGTTTTTTCGCTGGAAAATGGATATTTTCATAAAGTTATCATGGATGACTATAAAAAATAATCTTAATTTCAAAATCAAATTACACGAATATTTTACGTATAATTACAGTTTTTTTATCAATCGATTTTAACAGGATATGTTATAAAGAATTAATATTGTTTTTAGCTGTCTGATAATGTATCCAAAACGGAAAATTGAAGAAAAAAATATAGATAGGGCTTGTAACTATACAGCACTGACAGTTTTGTTTTTCTTTGTTTTTCATTTATTCACTACGCCCCTGACATTTACGAAAATATGGCATTGCCCAATGCATAATGGGCAATTTGCGCCAAAGGCCATGATGCATATGCAACATATGAACAGTATGTTGAGTATGAATAACGCCATTATGCCAATGGATGAGAAAATTTCCTCTTCTCACGGTTCAACTTCTCATTCAAAACAAAAAGGGATACTTTTCTGTCTTTATTGTAGTATTTTTTGGTTGCCAATATCGATTGTTAATTATGAGCCTTTATTACCTTCGATTTTAATATCCATTATTTCATATTTATATCGGATATATCTTGCTAAGGCTCCACTCAATATTTTTTACAAGGCAAATGGGGCAAGAGCGCCTCCATTTTATGAAACATATTCATAAGTAAAATATTCAAACAATATTTGTGTTTGGCTATTATAGAAAACACCTCGTTGATAAAATAGTTTATAAAGCAATCAAATAATCATTCTTTTATTTGGTACAGGGTTTTTTGTTGTCTTTTTCTATGATTTTCTATTTTAGCCAGATATTAGACTAGAACATTTTTTTGAAAAAATGAAAGTTATATAAAATGGATGGGATACACCTTCTGGTTGTAAATCTTTCCCGCTTTCAGTTTGCTTTGACAGCTTTGTATCATTTCATGTTTGTTCCTTTGACACTGGGTCTAACATTTATCTTGGCTGCCATGGAAACTGCCTACGTCATTACTGGTAAAGAAATTTACAAGGAAATGACACAATTCTGGGGAAAATTATTTGGTGTTAATTTTGCGATTGGTGTCGCAACAGGATTAACCATGGAATTCGAATTCGGCACGAACTGGTCAATGTATTCAAGGTTCTTTGGCGATATTTTTGGAACACCTCTTGCGATTGAAGGTTTAATGGCCTTCTTTATGGAATCAACATTTATTGGACTAATGTTTTTTGGATGGGACCGGTTGAGCCGTGGTGCGCATCTGGCAATTACCTATCTTGTCGCATTGGGGTCAAATATTTCCGCCTTATGGATTTTAGTGGCAAATGCATGTATGAATATGCCTGCAGGGGCTCATTTTGATCCAGAGACCATGCGATTAACCTCAACAAGTTTTGTTGCTCTGGTTTTCAATCCTGATGCACAGGCAAAAGCTGTACATACTTCTGTGGCAGGATTTGTAACCGCATCAATGTTTGTAATGGGGATCAGCGCATTTTATTTATTACGTAAACAGCATCGTGAATTTGCCGCACGTTCTTTTCGTATGGCCGCATTATTTGGAATTATTTCAACAATTGCAGTCATAACGCTTGGGGATGTCCTTGGCCGATTGGATTATATGCATCAACCGACAAAAGTTGCTGCAATGGAAGGGTTGTGGGAAACAAGCAAACCTCCTTATGAACCATGGATTTTATTTGGTATTCCCGATGATAAAAAGCAGACAAACCATTTGGAGGTTGGAGTTCCTTTTGTTTTAACCCCTTTGTTAACCCATGATTTTACAACCTCTATTCCTGGTGTTAAGGAATTAAAAAATCAAGCGGTTCCAAGGATTGAGTCGGGCATAAAGGCGGTATCGGCTTTAAAACGTTATGGGGAAGACCATCGACAGGCCGATCTTGATATATTTAAGGCTCATCAAAAAGATATGGGATATGGTTTTCTGGCAAGTCAATATGCTCCGGATCAGGATATAGCAAAGATTACGCCAGAGTATAAATCGACTATTGTTGAAAAAACCAAGAATGATATTGTCCCTAATGTCTTTGTCACATTCTGGGCCTTCAGAATTATGGTTTTCCTTGCAATTTATTTCTTTGTCATTTTTGCCATGGGATCTTATGTAAGTCTGAAAAGACAAATTGAAAAAAACCGTTTGTTTTTAAAGATAATTACATGGTCAATTCCGCTTCCTTTTATTGCATCCGAGTTCGGTTGGATCACAGCAGAGGTAGGAAGACAACCATGGTCCGTTTATGAAATTCTGCCGACCGTTGTTTCTTCGTCAACACATAGTGCGGGATATATGGTTTTTTCCTTGATTGGCTTTTTATTATTTTACAGTGTATTTATTGTCGTGGAATTTTATTTGATGTTTAAATTTGCTCGACTTGGGCCGGTAAAATATCAAGATAGGGATTCTTTATCGAAAAAAGTGTTTACATATCAAGAAGGCTGGGGAGATTGATATGGAGTATTATGTAATTCTCAAATTAATCTGGGCAACATTATTATGTATCCTGCTTATTGGATTGGGCCTGATGGTCGGTATGGATATGGGTGTTGGTATGCTTCTTCGTTTCGTTGGCAAAAATGATGTTGAGCGTCGTACAGCCCTTAATATTATCGGACCCCATTGGGAAGGGAATCAGGTATGGTTTATTTTGGGAGCAGGTGCCATTTTTGCTGCTTTCCCAACCTTGTATGCCACGGCGTTTTCTGTTTTTTATGTTGTTATGGTTTTACTGTTGTTCAGCATGATTTTGCGACCTGTAGCTTTTGAATTTAGATCAAAAGTTGATGCAAAATTATGGCGTTCGAGTTGGGACTGGATTTTTTTGATTTCTGGTTTCTTTCCAATGTTTGTCTGTGGAGCAGCCTTTGGTAATATCTTGCAAGGTGTAGGATATCATTTCATTTGGAATGGACAGTATTTTCAAGATGAATCTTTCTGGAGTTATCTGATTAATCCATTTGCTGTTTTATGTGGTTTATTATCGGTTTCGTTAAGTATTTATCAAGGTGGAGCCATGTTGATGATACGTGGTGAAGATCCCATTTATTTACGGGCAAAAAAATATGCCACTATTGCAGGGATGATAGCGATAATATTATTTGTGTTGGGAGGATTATGGATTACGCAAATTAAAGGATTTGTTTTAGTCAGTGGTCATCCTGCAATGCCTTCAAATCCATTATTTGGTCAGAATGTTGCATTATATAAAGGGGCCTGGTTACATCATTTTTATGAACATCCAATTTTATGGGGATTACCTTTGCTGGGTGTTTTATGCATGTTACTGGGAACATTAATGGTTAAATCTGATAGACCTGTTGTTGCCTGGTGGATTGGGCTTGGTTCCTGGATTGGTGTTATTGGTACGGTTGGGGCTGCCATGTTTCCGTTTTTTATGCCTTCAACAACAATTCCAAATCAAAGTCTGACAATATGGAACAGTTGCGGTAGTTTATATGGACTAATTTGCATGGCTGTTGTGGCTTGTCTTTTTGTGCCCATCATCCTTTCTTATACGTCATGGTGCTTTTATGTCATGCGGGGTAAGGTTAAAATTTCCAATATCATAAATGATCATCACAGTTATTGAATAATAAGGTGTTATTATGTCTATATTTCTACGTTTCACTGGATTAGGCCTAGTTTTAATAGTCGCATTATTAATCGCTGTTTTTGTGGGTGATCAGGGACCTTGGTATTTTGCATGGTTAATTGGTACAGTGATGATTATTCTCATATCAGTGGCAGGGGCAGTTTTATTTGATGCTCAATCAGATTTACGTGATTCAACAGGAGAATTCTAATGGGTGGTTATCTTGAATTAATCATATTTTGCGTTCCTTTTATTTATTTGGCTGTTTATTTGATATTTTATTTTATTACTAAAAGAATTTTTCCCTAATGTAATAGATGTATTTTAAATAACAAAGCCGAGAAAAATATTTTTCTCGGCTTTGTTATTTAAAATAATTAAGTGATATATTAAAATTTGTAAATGAATAATATTGATAAGTTAATTAACTAAGGCAAATAATCCCTATTCAATCAATAAGTAATTAATTAATTTCTTATTATGATTAATTAGTTATTTTACAATAAAGTTGGTTGGGATTATATATGTCTATTCAAAGACCTGGAAAGCTTTTCTCCTCTAAATGGGCAGAAAAAGGCGAGCGTTTTGATATTGTTGAATCTGGTGCAGATCATCGAAATGGACGTGCGGATATTGAAAAAGGTTTC
>NZ_JAXOQA010000073.1:0-7428 GCF_047307945.1 Commensalibacter sp. A3DC
GGTTTCGAAAATATTTATATAAAAGGGTTCAATTGTTTTTTGAGTTATTTTTCAAGTGAATTCGATAGACTTGAATATGCAAAATAAGCCTGTTTGAATTTTTAGTTTCGATCCCACAAAATAGGAATTGATTAACTGTAGAGTAAAATAAATACCAGGGAGTTGTTTGGAATATGTTAACGCGTGATGAAGATGTCAAAATTGCGATGAAGCCTGTTCTAAGCACTCGGAAACCTGATCCGGTGTTCTCAAATGAAACTGGATTGATGGATATTTATAAGAAATTGACTTTTACAGCGGCCCAGGATGAAGATATTAAGCGGGAAAATGCGAATATTGATGGGGATACCGCTATGGGCACAATGTTGAAATACGGTTCCGAAGGATCAAAATTCTTTATAGATCAATACATATTGCCTGAAGAAATTGCACATGCCCATCAGAATGGTGACATTCATATTCATGACAAGGATTTTTACATGTTGACCGAAACATGTTGTCAGATTGATTTGATTAAATTGTTCAAAAAAGGCTTTTCAACGGGGCATGGTTATTTAAGAGAACCTAATTCAATCGAGAGTTATTCAGCTCTTGCCTGTATTGCCATTCAGGCCAATCAAAATGAAATGCATGGAGGGCAAAGTGTTCCCAACTTTGATTATGCAATGGCGGATGGAGTTAAAAAAACATTCAGACAAGAATTTTGGAAGGTTTTTTCAATTTTTTTGCAAATCGAAACACAATTGGGAAGTGTGGAAATTGATGTTTTTCAAGATCAGGTTGAGCATCGGATAGGTGTTATTGGCCTTCAATTTTTAGAATCTTATGGAGAAAAATTATATCAACTTGGGAATTTGGGTGTTGATTTAGAAATAATAAAGAAAGCTTATAATTTTGCATGTAAAAAGGCGCTCGGTACAACAGAGAGACGCACTTATCAGGCGATGGAAGCGTTTATACATAATCTGAACACAATGAATTCACGTGCTGGGGCACAGGTTCCCTTTAGTTCAATTAATTATGGAACGGATACTTCTGAAGAAGGTCGCATGGCTATTCGGAATCTTCTGCTGGCAACGAAAGCGGGACTCGGTAATGGTGAGACACCTATTTTCCCTGTCCAGATTTTTAAAGTAAAGGAAGGAATCAATTTTAATCCGATAGATAAAAACTATGATCTATTCAAATTGGCGATGGAAACGTCCGCTTTACGTCTTTTTCCAAATTTCAGTTTTATCGATGCTCCCTTTAATAAAGTGTTTTATAAACAGGGTGATTATAAAACGGAAGTTGCATATATGGGATGTCGTACACGTGTTTTGGGAAATGTTTATGATCCGGACAGACAAACAATATGTGGCCGTGGAAATTTAAGCTTTACGTCAATCAATTTGCCCCGGCTAGCCCTGAAGGCAAAAGGTAATACAGATTTATTTTTTCAGTTGCTCGATGAAATGATTCATCTATCTTTTCGTCAACTTTTACATCGTTTTCAAATTCAGTGTCGTAAGAAAGTGAAAAATTACCCTTTTTTAATGGGACAAGGGATATGGATCGATTCAGAAAATTTATCAGAAAATGATGAAGTTGCTGAAGTTCTAAAGCATGGCACTTTAACGGTTGGTTTTATTGGTTTGGCTGAAACCCTGAAAGCTTTGGTGGGTTTTCATCACGGGGAAAGCGAGGTTGCGCAGGAGTTGGGGCTAAAAATTGTCAGTCATATGCGTAAAAAAACAGATGAGGCGGCAAAAAGAACAAAACTTAATTTTTCATTGATTGCCACGCCTGCCGAGGGTCTAAGTGGCCGTTTTGTCCTTATGGATCGTGAAAAATATGGTGTCATATCTGGAGTGACAGATCGGGATTATTATACGAATTCTTTTCATGTTCCTGTTTATTATCCAGTAAAAGCGCATGAAAAAATTGGACTTGAAGCACCCTATCATGAATTAACCAATGGTGGTCACATAACCTATATAGAACTTGATGGTGATATATGTAAAAATTTGGATGCGTTTGAAATAATTATCCGTTACATGAAACAATCTGGAATTGGTTATGGGGCGATTAATCATCCTTTAGATAGAGATCCTGTCTGTGGGTATGTTGGTGTTATTGATAATGAATGCCCACGTTGCGGGCGTAAAGATGGTGAGGCGGTCAGTATCGCGAAACTGAACGAATTAAGACAGATTTATTCGAATGTTCCAGATTATAATTAGAGAGGGTTAATAATGGGCAAATGCAATATGGTTAAACCTATAGAACATGTTCAAAAAAAATTCAAAATGGTGGGAAAAGATATAAGTTTTGCCAGGACACGCCGTATAACAGGATATTTGGTTGGTACATTGGATCGTTTTAATAATGCCAAACGTGCCGAAGAAAAAGATCGTGTCAAGCATGGCTGTAGCTAAACTGCGTATCAGTGGTATAGAAGCAGAATCTATCGTGGATGGGCCTGGGTTGAGGTATGTTGTTTTCACCCAGGGTTGCCCTCATCAATGTTTCGGATGCCATAATCCTGAAACACATGCACTAAACAGTGGTTATGAAATTTCTATTCAAGAAATTATCAATGACTTTTTGAATAATCCACTTTTATCAGGCATGACGTTTTCGGGTGGGGAACCGTTTTTGCAGGTGGAAAGTCTTGTTTTACTTGCCAATATTGTAAAGAAAACAGGAAAAACGCTGGTTACCTATACGGGTTATACGTATGAACGATTATTGGAACTGGGAAAATGCAATCCTTTAATTATCCATCTATTGGAATTGACTGATATTTTGATTGACGGTCCATTTCAGATCAGTCAACGGGATTTGCAATTGTCTTTTCGAGGCAGTGCCAATCAAAGAATTTTATATAGAATGGATCGGCAACGAATAAAAGATCAATTAAAATATTGATTTAAATTAATGAAAAATGATCCTCGATAGATGGATAAAGGATCATTTATAGTATAATACTGATATTTTTGAAAAATCTAGTATTTTTTATAAGGTAAGAATTTACCGCTAAGTTGAATATTAACACGATCCCCATTGGGATTAGGTTCTCTGGTTATATTCATTGAAAAATCAATGGCGCTCATTATACCATCTCCAAATTCTTCGTGAATAAGTTCCTTGATGGCTGATCCATATACATTAATTAGTTCATAAAAACGATATATTGTTGGATCAGAAGGAATGGCAGTTGGAAGACTTCCTCTATTGGGTGGAACAGTCAACCAATTGGTTTCCTCCTCTGTCAGATCAAAAATAGAAGCGATCAGAACGGCCTGTTCTTTATTTAAAGGCATTTGCCCGAGACAAGCGGCTGTAACATATTCCTTACTTAATCCTAAGGTTTCGGCAACAAAAGACCATTTAATGTCTTTACTAATTTTGGTTTGAATTATTTTTTCTGTGATTTGTAGACGGTTCATGATAATTTCCAAATAAAAAATGTTACATTGAGTTGAATATTCTTAAATTTGATAATCTAATGACATGTGATATTTGGATATTTTATTTTTACTATCAATAGTTTTAAAGTATATATTTTGTTTTTTGTTATAATTATGTGTTATAATTTTTAATCTATAATTATATAATTAATATTATTATTTTATGAAAATTTAATGATATTTAATAATATTAAAATTTTTTTAATTATTGTTCATATTCACTTTCTTGTTCCTTTTCTATTTATCCATTTCATATGATAATCAGTTGAATATTGATTATGAGATCAATTTATATAAGGTAGGATAAATGGCTTGGTCTATTCTTGGTAGTGGTGTTACAGGATTGTGTATTGCAACAGCTTTATGTGAAAAGGGTGAAAAACTAGAGGTTGTTGAAAATCCAAATATTCAGGCCTCATCATATTTTGCTGGCGGTATGTTGGCACCATTTTGTGAAGGGGAAAGTGCGCCAGATATTGTCGTAAAAAATGGACAATTATCTGTTGAGTGGTGGGATAATCATGTCAGCAATGTAAAAAAAACCGGAACCATTGTCATTGCGCCGCCTCGAGATATGTCTGAATTAAGACGGTTTGCCAATATGACCATTTGTCATGAATGGGTTGATCCAGGTAAGATAGAAAAAGATTTGAAGGGTCGTTTTTCTGAGGGACTGTTTTTTCCTTCTGAGGCCTTTATCGATCCTCGCTTGGCCTTGCAGGAACTAAAAGAAAATTTAAAAAATAAGGGTGTTAGTTTTCATACGGGTTCGCCCAAAGGAAAGATCATTGACTGCACTGGTATGGCGGCAACCAGTTCATTAAAAAATTTACGGGCTGTTCGTGGTGAAATGCTAATTTTTGAATGCCACGAAGTTAATTTTTTACGTCCAATTCGTTTATTGCATCCGCGGTTTCCCTGTTATCTTGTACCTCGGGCAAATGGCCGATTTATGGTAGGGGCAACAATGGTGGAAAGCAATGATGATAGTCCCATAAGTGCTAGGGCCCTGATAGAAATGCTGAGTTCAGTATATGCAATTCATCCAGCCTTTGCTGAAGCAAGGATTATAGAAACAGGAACAGGATGCAGACCCTCCTTTCCTGATAATATTCCACAGATTATTGAACAGGATGGTAAATTTTATATTAATGGCATGTATCGACATGGCTTTTTACTTGCTCCGGTTCTGGCATTAGATTTTGTGAAGAAAATTTTGGGATAATGAAAATGAAGTTATATTTAAATGGCGAATTCATTACAACACAGGTAAAGACTTTGGCAGATTTGCTGAAGGAAAAAAATATGGATGTATCTTGTGTTGCCAGTGCGATCGACGGAAATTTTATTCCTCGGGCACGTTATGAGGAGACCCAGCTGCAGGAAAATATGAAAATCGAAGTTGTATCACCAATGCAGGGAGGTTAGTTGTGCAATTTTATAATCAAAATCTTCATTCAAGATTGTTATTGGGTACTGCCGGTTACCCTTCGCCAGATATCTTGATACAAGCCATTCATGCTTCAGAGGCAGAAATTATAACTGTCAGTTTACGTAGGGAAGGGGTGGGAGGTTCTGAATTTCGTCAGTTAATAGCAAAAACAAAAAAAAGGTTTCTGCCAAACACGGCAGGATGCCATACCGTGAAAGAGGCCGTGACAACAGCGCAGATGGCACGTGAAGTTTTTGAAACAAACTGGATTAAGCTGGAAATTATCGGTCATGCGGATACTTTACAACCAGATCCTTTTGCAACAGTTGAAGCTGCCAGGATTTTGTCAAAGGAAGGGTTTGAGGTTTTTCCTTATACGACCGAGGATTTAATTGTTGGTGAAAAGTTATTAGAGGCAGGTTGTCAACTTTTGATGCCATGGGGGGCACCGATTGGATCTGGACAAGGTTTGCGTAATATTGAAGGATTAAAAACAATGCGTCAATATTTTAAAAATATTCCCCTTATTATTGATGCGGGGATTGGAGCGCCAAGTCAAGCAATCCAAGCGATGGAAATAGGTTTTGATGCAATTTTACTAAATACGGCAATTGCGAAATCAAAAGATCCTATTCTAATGGCGGATGCTTTTAACAAAGCTATTTTAGCGGGACGGATAGCATATAAAGCGGGATTAATGGAAAAGCGTAATATGGCCTATGCCTCAACACCAGCATATGGATTGGCGGATTTATCATTATAATGGAAAAATTTTATTTAGTTACAGAGTCTGTTTCATTAATTAAAAAATTATTGCCTGTTGGGGTTAAATTGATTCAATTACGAATTAAAAACATGTCTCAGCCGGATTTGAGGCAAAATATTATGGAAGCAAAAATCTGTTGTGAACGTTATGGTGCGCAATTGATTTTGAACGATTACTGGGAATTGGCTTTAGAATTGGGTATAAATTTTGTTCATTTAGGACAAGAAGATTTATTAAAAACAGATTTTAACAGAATACGAAATGCAGGAATTCAATATGGGATTTCCACACATGATAGATCTGAGTTGGAAATTGCGTTGAAGCTTTACCCTGACTATATTGCATTGGGACCAATTTATCCGACTGTATTGAAGAAAATGAAATGGCACCCGCAAGGGTTATCAAAACTGAACAGATGGAAACAGAGAATAAGAAATATTCCTTTGGTTGCTATCGGGGGATTAACAGTTGAACGGATTCCTTATGTTCTGAAAGCGGGTGCAGATAGTTTGGCAGTAGTAACAGATATTAAGACTGCGTCAGATCCAATCAATCGTTATAATGCTTGGCAAAGACAGATTAAAAAGGTCATCAATTAATGGAAAAACGGTTTAAAAAACAGATAATGTTATCTGAGGTTGGTATCGAAGGTCAGGAGAGATTAAGAAAGGCCCGTCTATTAGTTGTAGGATGTGGTGGATTGGGTAATACGGTTTTACCATTACTTAGTGCAGCGGGGATAGGTTTTATAAGGGTTTATGACCATGATATTGTAGAGGAATCTAATTTACATCGACAATATATGTACTCTAAATCTGATCTTGGCAAACATAAAGCTTTGGTAATGCAGAATATTTTATATCGTCAAAATCCAGAGTGTCATATCGAGGCTTATGCTCAAAAATTAAGTTTTTCATATATTTCTGATGCAATGCGTGAAATTGATCTGGTTATAGATGCGGCTGATAATTTTATGGTGACGTATCTTCTTTCTGACAAATGTTATGAAATGGATATTCCCTTTATAAGTGCTTCTGTTCTGGAATTTCAGGGATATGTAGGGGCTTTTTGTGGTGGTGGGCCAAGCTATCGCTCGGTTTTTCCAAAACCTTCGTTTTCGAACAATAATTGTAATAATATTGGAGTAATGGGACCTGTTGTTGCGATTATGGGATCTATTCAGGCAGAAATGGCTATAAATATAATATTAAAGCTTTCCAAACCGACATTAGGAAACTTGTTCCATATAGATTGCATTAACTGGAGAGTTGGTCAGATTTGTTTTGATGATGCGGAAGAACCTGAACTAAAAACAATTATTTCATTATTGGATAGGGACAGTCTCAAAGTTGATGATTATTTGGTTGAATTACGGGATGAAATTGAAGCTCCAATCAGTGTTAATTCCCATGTTGTTCGGGTGAAACCCGAAAATATAGAAAATAGTAATTTTCCGACCGATCGACGAATAGTATTTATTTGTAAGACTGGGATAAGAGCTATTAAAGCAGCATATCAGTTACAATTTAAGGGTTATACAAATTTAGGCATCATAGCGGATTAACTTTTTTAAAATATTATTTATATTAAATTCTAATAAATTGTAATTTAATAATACAAAAAACGTTATATTTTAATTCAATCAACAAAAATTTTCAGCAAATTTAACGATTATTGTTTGTAAATATAATTGTAATGATATTCTTGAATATATCTAATGTTTTTAATAATAATAAATAATAATATATCATTTTCAGTTAAATATAAGATTTAATTAA
>NZ_JAXOQA010000074.1:0-7404 GCF_047307945.1 Commensalibacter sp. A3DC
ATGATACATAATATTGTTTTATCAACAATAAATAAGACGATGGATTTATAGCATCGTCAATTAATTATAAAATTGTGACTTTGTTTTATAATATATTTAAATCTTTTAGATTTAAGTTTTTATCATCTTTCAATAATGAATATAATAACTTGGTAAAATCACTCATAGCCTGTTTATCTTTTAACAATAATGAGGCAGCTTGTTGATGAGATATAAATGCTGTAAAAACAGCATTCTTTACAGAGGTTTGTAAATTACCTTTTAATGCTGTCTCTTCGCTATTATTTTTAATTTGAGCCATTACAACACTATCTTTACGCACAATAGAGATTAAATGGTTGATAAAAATAATATGCTCTGCGCTTGTTGATATATCTCCAAAAATAGCAGAAATTTTATCTATAATTTCTTTCAGGTATATCAGATTTGAAGGTTGCTTTTCTTTATTGTTATTCGATATGATCGGCACCAATGGTGAAGATTGATCTTTTTCATCTTCCGTAGGATCTTCTTTTGTATTTTTAAAAATACCATACCCTGTTAACACTAATCCTGAGATATCAACCTCTTGCACTCCAAGACCATTTAAACGTTTAGCAACTAATTTACTAAAGGCTGCAAAGTTTTCTAATGCAGGATCACCAAAATCAATTAACTGAGCAACGTAAGTATAAATACGTCCAAATTTACCTAAGTTACTTTTGAAATCTGTTAACTTTTGCAACTCTACATCTAATGATTTTCGTTCGAACTCCGCTTTATCAGCACTATCCTTATTGCCCTCTTTAACAGCATTGTCAAACTCATCCCTTAAAAAAGCTATATCTTCTTTAAGTTTTTTCAGTCTTTCATTATATAAACGTACAATATGATCTGTCGATTTAAATAAATCAGGATGTTTAATGGCAGAAAAATTATTGTTATTAATATCTTTTATTGTTTTAAACCGTGCAATTTTAAATTTTTCTAGATCGTCTTTGGTATAAAGATTAACCTCATCCAAGTGATCCTTAATTGTGTAAACAATATTTGGATCTTGGATATTAAGTATTTCTGCCCCACTATCATATTTTTTAAAACACTTTTCTATCCACTCAGCATCATTAACAAAATCTATGATATAGATTTGATCCTTACCTGTTGTTGTGCGATTTAAACGGGATAAAGTCTGAACCACCTCAACTTCATTTGCAATTTTCTTATCAAGATACATGGCACAGAGTTTTGGTTGATCAAAGCCTGTTTGAAATTTATTTGCAACAACCATCAAGCGATATTCAGGACGATCAAAAGTAACTCTTAAATCTGAATTAGGAATATTGAGATTCATACTTGCTTCTGTAAATTCTGCATCTTCCCCTATATTAAAAATTTCTCCACCTTGCACTTCCCCATCATCATCATGACTAATTTGCTTTCCTGTTAAACTACCAGAAAACGCAACCAACACATGATATTGACTATATTCTGGATTATCTTGGATATATTTATCTAAAGCGAGTTTATACCGTGCTGCTGCTGGGCGTGAGCTTGTCACAATCATTGCTTTTGCTTGCCCATTTAATAGATTTGCAACATTATTATGAAAATGTTCAATGATAAATTTTACTTTTTGCGTTACATTCGTCGCATGTAAGCTCATCCATTTTGCAAGGGCTTTTTTTGCAGCTTTACTATCAATACGTTTATCATCATCAATAGCATCCCCTCCTAGTCGATATGCTGTTTGATAAGAAACATATCCTTTTAGTACGTCTAAGATAAACCCTTCTTCAATGGCTTGACGCTGTGTATATAAATGAAATGATTGAGGAAGATTTGTGTCTGTTGCAGGCTGACCATTTATAGTACGACCAAATAACATTTTGGTAGAATGTTTGGGAGTTGCTGTAAATGCAAAATGACTAATAGATTTAGATTGCACTCTGGATTGTTGGATTTTCTCTAATAATTCTTCAATCGTTAAAGATTCCATATCCTTTTCAGATTTAAGGGCAAGCGTTGCTTGTAATTTTGATGCGGTTGCCCCTGTTTGTGAGGTATGCGCTTCATCAATCACAATGCCATAGTTACGATCACTCAAACTTGTGTTTGTTAAAATGGCTTCCATAACATGGGGAAAAGTTTGGATAGTAACAATAATAATCGGTTTATCAGATAATAACGCTTCTTCAAGCTGTTTGCTTTTAGACTTTCCTGCCTGTTCTTTACTGTCTCGATTAATTGCTGCAATTAAGCCCTGTTGATGGTCAATTTGTTGAATAGCCTCTTGTAATTGATTATCAAGAACTGTTCTATCAGTAACAACAATCACTGAATTATAAAAAGGGGTTCCATTCTTTTCACGTAAACGAATAAGCGAATGACATAACCAAGATATTGTTGAAGTTTTCCCAGAACCTGCACTATGCTCACATAAATAGTTTAATCCAACACCATTTTGTTTAACATCAGCAATTATTTTATTGACCGCATCAAACTGATGATAACGAGGAAAAATTAACCGTTCCTGCTTTTTCCAATTATTAAATAAATCAACTTTATTCTTCGTTTCAATGTAAACAAAATGATGAAATATACTTAACCAATAGTCCCTTTTGAGAATATAATCCCAGAAATAAGCGATGGGATAATCTTCACCTTTATCCGTCTCTGCTGGTTGGTTCCCTGCATGACCATGATTACCTCTATTAAAAGGTAAGAAAAATGTGCTTTCTCCACATAATTCTGTGGTCATAAAGATTAAAGATTCCGTTAAAGCAAAATGAACAATTGCGCCGCGTCCTTTGGTAAGTAATGGTTCTTTACGTTTTGTTTTGGGATCAATAGGCTGACGATCATTCTTGTACTGCCAAATCGCATCCTCTATGGTTTGATTAAACTCTGTTTTAATCTCAACCGTTGCCATTGGTAAGCCGTTAATAAAGAAAACAAGATCTATAATTCCTGAATCTTTTGAGGGATGGTATTTTAACTGTGGCACAACCCGCAAAATATTGGCCTGGTATTTATCAATTACGGTTTGGTTACGCTGATCCTCAGGGGCACTTTCGCTGATGTCAATGGTTCCTGCCCCTGCAATCTTAAATCCCTCACGAAAGACTTTCATTGTGCCTTTTGCATTTAACTCTGTATCCAAACGATCTAAAATGACCTTTTCAGTATTTACACCATTTAAGTCAGATAGTTTTTGCCATTTTTGGGGTTGGCTTGCTTTGATCCATGCAAATAAATCCTCTGGATAAAGTGCATACTCCATATGATAGTGATTGCTTTTACCAACAACCCAACCATTCGCTTCAAGCTTATTGACAATATAGTTTTCAAGGTTTTTTTCGTAATGATCTTGATCTGATAAAATACTCATGCTCCCAACTCCCTTACATCAATCTTACCTGTTACCGCATGAGAAATAACTGAAGCACGATATTCCTTTAGTTTCTTAATTAACAGGTTTTGTTTTGAAATGAGATTGTCAAATCTTAGATCCTCTTTTTCAAGGAAATTTAGAATTTCTTGTTGCTCATTTAATGATGGAAAAGGTAATCGCATATTACCAATTTGAGAGAAGTTTAAACCCTCTCTACCAGCACCTGTTTGTGAATAAAAAATTTGTGATTGTGCAGAGTTAGACTTCATAAATACTGAAATCCATTTAGAATATTTTTCTTTTGATGCTCGAATAATACAAACATGCTGATTTACATTAGCTTCACCAATCTCACAATCAACTAAGCACGTTCTACCAATTGAACCACCTGTTATATTTAATAAAACATCATTTTTTTTGACAGCAGAGCTTTTCATTGAAGCATGAATTTCATGTGAGATGAATGACACATCATCTAAATGTAAGCCATTGTTATAGATATTTTGACTTCTTAAAAATATAATGCCTTCATCCGTATAAACTTCTGCTCCACCTAAAGGGGTTTTACCGCTTGAAATTTTCTTTGTAATATACTTTATATAAGTAATGTCCCAATGCGCAGGCACTTCTCCTAGCCACTCTATACCACTATTTTTCATGGGTGCATTAGGATCTAACCCTTTAGTCACGGCATGAGAAATAACAGATTTACGCTGTTCTTCCAATAGATCAATTAACTTCTCTTGCTTGGCAATCAGGGCATCAATCTTGGCTGTTTCTAGGTTAAGGTAAGAAACTATTCTTTCTTGCTCTTTAAAGTTTGGATATGAAAAAACAAACCTTTCAAATACATTTTGATATAAATGAAGTATTGTAGATCCTGTAGTATTCATTACAAAAAAAATATTAAAGGCATTACTGTTTAAGACCCAATACATAAATTCTGTTGAATAATATTTTTCAGGCCTTATTAAAAAAATTCCACTATTCAAACATGCTGATTTATTAAGATTTTTTACTATTGCTAATTTCCCAATAGTTCCATCTTTTGTCATTAGTAAATCCCCATTTTTTAATTGAATATAAGGATCATCTTCATAACGACTTTCATTTATTTGATAACAACTAGACCAATTTACATATTTTTGTTTAAAATCTGTACCTGTTACTAGATACGCAAAAGAATTAACCTCAAATTCATTAGAAGTTAATCCTTTCCAACCAACACGTCCTTTTAAATATGTGCTTCTTTTAATATTAGATATTTTCCAATGCTCAGGCACTTCGCCCAACCATTCGACACCACTATCTTTATATTTTGGATAGGCTTTGAATTGTGCCATTAAATCTCTCCCAACAGTTTTGCCACTTCTGTCGAAAGCTCTTTAATTTCAACCATAATGTCATTGGGATGTCTTGGTTGTTCAAACACATAGAAATAACGATTAAAGTTGATTTCATAACCCACTACGCCCACTTGGTTATCCTTGCTATCAATATAGCTTGTATCAATCACAGCATCAGGTGCATGGGGTAACACTTCTTTTTCCATATAGGCTTGGATATCTTGTT
Organism: Commensalibacter sp. A3DC; assembly: GCF_047307945.1. Lineage (NCBI taxonomy): Bacteria > Pseudomonadati > Pseudomonadota > Alphaproteobacteria > Acetobacterales > Acetobacteraceae > Commensalibacter > Commensalibacter sp. A3DC. Next base: position 4,943 of record NZ_JAXOQA010000074.1, read on the forward strand.
TTAATGGAATGTTTTCATAATCTGTTAAATCATTATCCATCTGCAAGACATTATTAATTTCCACTATCTCAGCCTCAGGATTTTTTACACAAAAAGCAGCAATCAAAGCGTTTTTAAGCCCTTTATTGACTTTCTTGACGGGAATCTTCTTTAAAAACTCATTCTCAAACCAAAGGTAATCTTTGTTGTGACCCAATTGTTGTTCAATATAAGCGGAAAGTTGTTTTTGATCCTCATCAGAAAGTTTTCCGTAATTTTTACTTTCTTTAAATAATGCAAGTTTTTCCTTATCAAATTGTAAATCAATACGTAAGGGTCTTAGAACCTTGACCTTACGATACCCAAAATCCGTATAATCAAAAATCTTGCTGACAGGACTTTCTTCAAAGTCAGCATAAATCCTTGTAATGTCATCAATTGCATTTTGATCAATAAATTTATTCTTATTCCCCTCATTCTTACGCATAGAAGCCCCCATATTGGTGGCATCAATCAGTTGAACTTTTCCTTTACGCTGTTCAGATTTACGGTTTGAAATTAACCAAATATAGGTGCCAATTCCTGTTCTAAAGAAAATATTCGTAGGCAAGGCAATGATTGCTTCTAATAAATCATTCTCTAAAATAAAGCGTCTTATTTCTGATTCACCAGAACCTGCACCCCCATTAAATAAAGGTGACCCAGATAAAACAATTGCCCCTCTTCCCCCACCATTATTGGGTAACTCCAACTTAGAAATAAGGTTTTGTAGGAATAGCATCGAACCATCGCTGATTTTAGGTAATCCTGCACCAAAACGACCTAATAACCCTTTTTCATCATGTTCTTGTTGAACAAGATTGGCATCTTTTGCCCAGCTCATTCCAAAAGGAGGGTTAGAACATTGATAATGAAAATGCTGTCCCGAGAATTGATCGTTACTTAACGTGCTTCCTAATTTAATGTTTTTTGACAGGTCACGACTGGGATCAGTCTCAAGTTTTTTTAATAACATTGATCCAAGTGCCACAGCATGGGTTTCTGGTTGTATCTCTTGACCATAAGGAATTAATACAGGAGCAACCTCATAACGATCCTTATAACCTTCTACATAATTCATCATATCTGTTAAAAACCCACCTGTTCCACAGGTTTGGTCGTAAATAGTGCGAATTAATCCCTGTTTTTGCTCAAACAATTCATTGTCAGGATCCAACAGTAACGTTGCTGCTAGATGGACAATATCACGAGGGGTCATAAAATCTTCTGACCCAGTTCCGACTTCGGCACCAAATCTTGCGATTAAATGTTCGTAGACATTACTCATCGTGCGATCAGAAACAACATTTGGATGCAAGTCTATTGCCGCGAAATTATTGCAAATACGAAAGAGTAAATTTTGTTTTGATAGTTTATTAATGGTTGTTGAAAAATCAAATTGTTCAAAGATGATACGAACATTATCAGAGAATTTAGCAATATAATCCTCCAGATTGGCTTTAGTATTGGTTCCCCCCAAATTAGAAAGATTATAATTAGAAAGATTAAAAAATGGATTGCCACTGACATTTGTTAAAATATCATCCATATTTAACCCTTGATCTTTAAATTGGTCATAACTGTTAAGAACAGCGTCTTTTGTGGGTTCTAAAACACATTCTAACCGTCTTAATACGGTTAATGGTAAAATGATCCTTCCAAACTCTGTGTGAGAGAAATCTCCCCAAAGATCATCAGCATTTTTCCAGATAAAACTTGCTAATGTCGTATCAGAACCATTTTGTATAGAAGACATTTTTATAACCATATATAATGAAAATTAATTTTGTGTTTAAAATATTAACTTATTAAGAATATTGTAATTTAATTTATCCGTTTGGAATAATCATATACAGTTTTCTACAGTTAAACCTTTTACTCTTTTAAACTCTTTCACATTATTGGTAACCAACATTACGTTCAATGCTAGAGCATGAGCAGCAATTAACATATCCAAACTCACGATAATTTTTCCTTTTGATTCTAACTGATGTCTTAATTCGGCGTAATATCCAATAAATTGCTCATCATAAGGAAATATCTCTAAAGGTACTAAAAACTTATTAAAAGCCTGTTTATTTCTTTGTGATCCAGATTTCTCAACACCAAAAGCTAGCTCTGAAGCCGTAATACTGGAAATTCCAAACTGTCCTAATTGAAACTGCCTAAACTTCTCAAAGACATAAGGTGGCTTATTATTAATAATAATATAAATACAAATATTGGTATCTAGTAAATAAATCACTTTAAATCCTCACAAGTTTGATCTTCTTAAGGTTCTCTTATTAATTGGAAATTCCTTTCAAACTCATTGACAGCTTCCTGCATTAATAGCCACGGATTATATTTGGTGATAACAATACACCATTTCCAAATGCTTTTACGATGACTTCATCTTCATTAAACCGGAATTCTTCAGACAGTCTAACAGCTTGACTTCTTCC
>NZ_JAXOQA010000075.1:0-7192 GCF_047307945.1 Commensalibacter sp. A3DC
TTAAAATCGATGAGTGATTCAATAAAATCAAAACAAAATCAATATGTTTTAACACTTTCTTGCCCTGATAAACCAGGTATTGTTTCCGCAATTTCCACAGGATTATTTGAAGCTCAAGCCAATATTGTTGAGTCGCAGCAGCATGATGCTCTTTCGGGTTATTTTTTTATGCGTGTTGTGTTCACCCTAGAGAGCAATAAAAAAAATTATCAATGGTTATATTCCAGATTGGAGGCTATTGCTGCCCAATTTAAAATGACATGGTTCTTGCATGATCGGGAACGTAAAAAACGTGTGTTGTTGATGGTATCAAGATTTGATCATTGTCTGGTTGATCTTTTATATCGATGGAGAATAGGGGAACTGGCAATAGAACCCAGTGCAATTGTTGCAAATTATCCATATGAAGATTATGGTCATATTGATATGCAAGATGTACCATTTTATTATCTTCCTATTCTTAAGGATACCAAAAGGGAACAAGAAACGAAATTGTGGGATATTATTAAGGAAACCCGGACAGAGCTTGTTGTTCTTGCGCGCTATATGCAAATTCTGTCTCCTGAAATGGTAAAAAAATTGGCGGGTCAATGTATAAATATACATCATTCCTTTTTACCCGGCTTTAAGGGTGCAAAAGCCTATCATCAGGCTTATGAACGAGGGGTTAAATTGATTGGTGCAACAGCACATTATGTAACCGAGGATCTTGATGAAGGTCCAATTATAGAACAGGACGTTGAACGGGTCAGTCACAATGACACCCCTCATGACCTTATCCGTAAAGGAAGGGATATTGAAAGACGAGTTCTGGCAAAAGCCGTGCGTTATCATATTGAAGACCGTGTTCTTTTAAATGGTCACAAAACCGTTGTATTTTCGGATTGATCAGGGAAATAATTTCCCTCTCAATCCAGTTTTTATGCGATGGGCATACTGAGAATTCTTTGCGATGATGCCCATGCGAATAAAAAGATCGATTAATACAAGATTGACATTAAATTTGAAATCATCTGTTTCGCACACTTGATGGTAAACATCTTCTAATTTTTTTAATTGGAAAGATTCAACCTCTCCATCATTAGGAACCGGTTGAAACTCTTCCGGCAACCATAGATCATAGCAATACAACACATCTCGCCGTAACCCTTCAGGTCTGATCATGCTATAAGTAATCAGTGATTTATATTCCGCATTTATCATGAGGGCGTTCGGAATGCTTGCTTCTTCACGTGCTTCTTTTTCTAGAGTGTTGTTATGGGTAAATCCTGCTGGTATACCTCCCGCGACGATATGATCCAGTTTTTCAGGATCAAGCCGTTTATACTTTGCCCGTTTCGCGATCCACAAATAAATTTGATTTCTTTTCTTAACCAAACCATTGAGATGAACTCCAGTTCCAATCAGTCCAAGATCAGGAATAACGGCACGATCAATTTTTCCAACCGGTTTAGCATATGGTGAGGGATAGACATCAAAAAGTTCATTCATGGAGCGAACCATATTATTTTCAATTAGTTGATTACCCAGCATCTCGATTGAATATTGTGCTGGTAAAGTACAAATATTATTTTCTTCCATAACAACATGATGTTTTTGGAGAGTATCCATAAATGAAGGTCGAACCCATCCTATGATCTGATTATGCGCCTTGAAAGGTAAAAAATCTTTTTGTAACTTGGCGGTGTTACAATTTTTTATATGACGAAATAAATTTTTAAATTCAATATGTTGCATTAAAAATCTCTTATATTGCTTTAATAGTTTTTTTATTTCAAAGTTATCTATTTTTGTATTTTTTCATTTTTAGGGTAAACACTTCATGTATATTGATAAAACAATTACAATCTTTTGAAAATAACATGTCACGATATTCCAAATTTTCCTATGTCGACAAAGAAAGCACTCGTTCAGGATGGTCAACTTTACTAGAGCTCTTGACCTATTTGTGGCCTCGTCAGCATATGACGTTGAAAATTCGCTTTATCTTTGCGATGTTTTTGATGATTGTTGCCAAAATCATAGCCTTGGGCGTTCCTTATCTTTATAGCAAGATTGTGGATTATTTTTCCCAGAATAATCATGAAATAATTTATGTACCGATTTATCTTATTGTTGGATATGGATTGGTTAGGATTTTTTCCAGCTTATGTTCGGAATTGAAAGACACGGTTTTTGCGCCATTGCGATTTCGGGTGATGCGTATAATAACCCTACAATGCTTCGAGCATGTTCAAAAACTTTCACTAAAATTTCATTTAAATCGACGAACCGGAGCAATTACACGGGCTATTGAGCGAGGTGGTGAGGGAATTGAAACAATTTTGAGAGTGGGTATATTCAGTATCGTTCCAACAGTGATTGAAACCTTGATGGTTCTCGGTGTGATTGCTCATTTGTATAATGGATATTATACACTTGTTGTCTGTCTTGCAATATTAGCCTATTTTTTCTTTACGATTTGGTTTACATCTCGGCGTATCAAGATTCGTCGAAAAATGAATGAAATTAATAATGAAGCCAATAATCGTGCCTTGGACAGTTTGCTGAATTACGAAACTGTTAAATATTTTTGTAATGAAGCCCATGAAATAAGACGATATGATGAAGCATTGGCACATTATGAAAAAGCTTCCATTAAAACACAAATAACGCTCAATATCCTGAATTTTGGTCAATCTTTCATTATAGCCATTGCATTGACATTTATTATGTTAATGGCAGCACGTGACATTGTCAGTTATCATTTTACTGTCGGAAAATTTGTCTTGATTAACACCTATTTGATGCAGCTTTATCAGCCCTTGAATTTTCTTGGCAGTATCTATTCTAATTTGCGAAAATCAATTGTTGATTTGGAAAATATGTTTTCTCTTTTGGCACAGCCAATGGATATCAATAATCAAGAATGCGCCAAATCACTTCCAACTGAATTGGTGAATGCGGGGCCTGCCAAAATTGAATTTAAAGATGTTTTTTTTGGTTATGATCCCTCTCGGGAAATTTTGCATCATGTAAGCTTCCTGGCGGAACCAGCCCAGCAAATTGCCATTGTTGGTCCAACAGGGGCCGGGAAATCAACAATTAACCGTTTGCTGTTCCGTTTTTATGATGTTACATCCGGCGCTGTATTGATCGATAATGAAGATATACGGTCTTATAAACAGGATGATTTGAGAAAGGCCATTGGAGTTGTACCTCAAGATACGGTTTTGTTTAATGATTCAATCGGTTACAATATTGCTTATGGTAAATTGGGAAGCTCACAAGCAGAAATTGAAAAAGCAGCAAGGCTGGCTCAAATCCATGATTTTATTGTTGGTTTGCCCGAGGGATATAATACTCAGGTGGGAGAAAGAGGGTTAAAACTTTCCGGTGGCGAAAAACAAAGGATAGCTATTGCAAGAACGATATTGAAAAATCCAAGGATTTTAATCCTGGATGAGGCAACAAGCGCGTTGGATAGTCAGACAGAAAAAGAAATACAGCAGGCTCTTTTCCAGGTTTCTCAGGGTAGAACCGTGATTACAATAGCTCATCGTTTATCAACAATTATTCATTCGGACATGATTCTGGTTATGATGGATGGGAAAATATGCGAACAGGGAACTCATGAATTCCTGCTTGCAAAAAATGGTTTTTATGCCAATATGTGGTCTATACAGAGTCAACATTCTGATAAATAGGCTAGAAATAGTGAAAATTTTTAATTTTGAGGTTTAAAATTTGGATTTTTACTTGACTATTTCGTGAATTTTAGTCATAGGGCTAAACTAAGTATTTTTTATTTGCCAAACATTAAGTCTTGGCTTTCACAATCCGAGGATGAAAACAAATGTCTCGCCGTTGCCAAATCACAGGCAAAGGTGTGTTGACAGGAAATAATGTCAGTCACGCCAATAACAAAAACCGTCGCCGTTTCCTGCCTAATCTGCAGGATTATTCCTTAAGGTCCGATATTTTGGGTCAACAAATACATTTGCGCGTCACAACGCATGGTCTCCGTACCATTGAACATAATGGCGGTTTAGACAATTTCCTGCTAAATACACCGAATCGTAAGCTTACAGAAGAGGCTTTAGTGATTAAACGCCGTATTCTTCAGGCTCAGGAAAAAAAATCAGCAGTAGCTGCTTAAATTTTTAAAAAATTGATTATCTAGTAATTAAATAACTTCCTTGATTTAATCTTAAGGGAGTTATTTTGAGTTAAAAAAGGAAATTATTCTTTTAATCTTATGATTTGATGAATATATTTTCTGAATATTTTTCTATCGTTTGTGGAGGTTTTACTTTTGTCCGACCATTCTGATCTTTCTAAAATCCGTAATATAGGTATTACCGCGCATATCGATGCGGGTAAAACAACGACAACTGAACGTATTCTATATTATACAGGTGTCTCCCATAAGATTGGTGAGGTCCACGAAGGGAACACCACTACTGACTATATGGCACAGGAACGCGAAAGAGGGATTACCATTACTTCCGCTGCCGTTACCTGTGAATGGAACAAGCATCGTATCAATATTATTGATACTCCGGGCCATATTGACTTTAACATTGAAGTTAACCGTTCATTGCGCGTACTTGATGGTGCGGTTTTCATTATCGAGGGTGTTGCTGGTGTCCAACCTCAGTCTGAAACGAATTGGCGTTTGGCTGACCGTTACAATGTCCCTCGCATTATTTTCATTAACAAGTTGGATCGTACAGGTGCAAATTTTGAATATGCTTTCAGCACTTTAAAAGATAAGCTGGATATTGTCGCTATCCCTCTACAGCTTCCGATTGGTGCGGAAGAAAATTTAAAGGGTGTTATCGACCTTGTTAATATGAATGCCATTGTATGGGAAGGTGATGATCTTGGTGCCAAATACAATATTGTTGAAATCCCTGCTGAATTAAAGGAAAAAGCAGAAGAGGCACGTCAAAATCTTCTGGACACCGTTTTGGCTGTTGATGATGCGGCTATGGAAGAATATTTTGAAAAAGGTGATGTTTCTGTCGAGGTTTTAAAGAAATGTATTAAAAAAGGTACCATTTCTGGAGAGTTTCGTCCGGTTCTTTGCGGTTCTTCTTTCAAGAACAAAGGTGTTCAGCCTTTGTTGGATGCAATTGTTGATTACCTTCCTGCTCCTGACGATGTGGAAGGAATTCGTATTGCACCTCCTGAAGATGAAGAGGTTGATGAAAATAAATTACCAATCATTCCCGTTGATCCAAATGGCAAATTTGCCGGTTTGGCTTTCAAAATCATCAATGATAAATATGGTTCTCTAACTTTTGTACGTGTTTATCGTGGTATCTTACGTTCTGGTGACACGGTTTTGAACACAACCCATGGTCATAAAGAGCGTATTGGACGTATTTTCCAAATGCACGCTGATAAACGTATAGAAATCAAGGAAGTGCATGCTGGTGATATTGCCGCTTTTGTTGGATTGAAGGATACGAAAACAGGGGATACTTTGGCAGATCCGGCAGATCCGGTTGTCTTGGAACGCATGCAATTTCCAGTACCTGTTATCGATATTTCTGTCGAACCAAAAACCAAGGAAGCGGTCGAAAAAATGACCCTTGCGCTTCAGAAATTGGCGGCAGAAGATCCATCTCTACAGTTAAAGACAGATCAGGAAACGGGGCAAACAATTCTTTCAGGTATGGGTGAGTTACATCTTGATATCATCATTGACCGTTTACGTCGTGAATATGGTGTTGATGCGAATATTGGCGCACCACAGGTTGCATATCGTGAAACCATTACTCAGTCTCATACAGAAACCTACACCCATAAAAAACAGTCTGGTGGTGCGGGTCAGTTTGCTGAAGTCAAAATTATTTTCGAACCAACTGAACGAAATGAGGGAATTATATTCGAAAATAAAATTGTTGGTGGTGCGGTTCCCAAGGAATATATCCCAGCTGTTGACAAGGGTATCAGAAACCAGGCATCTACCGGTGTATTAGCGGGATTTCCAACTGTAGACTTTAAATTTACGCTTGTTGATGGTAAATATCATGACGTTGACTCTTCTGCATTGGCGTTCGAGATTGCCGGTAAAGCCTGTTTCCGTGAAGGAATGAAAAAAGCTGGTCCAGTCATTCTTGAACCTATCATGGATGTCGAAATCACCACACCCAATGATCATGTTGGTGATGTTGTTGGTGACTTGAACCGTCGTCGCGGAATGATTCAAAGTCAAGAAACTTCTGGAAGCACTGTCATGGTTCGCGCTTTCGTTCCATTGAAAGAAATGTTTGGCTATATTTCTGATCTTCGTTCAATGACCAAAGGTCGTGCATCCTTTACAATGCAATTCCATCATTATGATCCAGTTCCCCGTAATGTTGCGGATGAAATTATTAGTCAATCTGCCTGATTTTAAATAACAATTTGATACGATTCAAAACAGCCTTTTATATAAAAGGCTGTTTTTTTATGAAATGTATGTAATGAAATAAATATCTTCGGTTTTATTTGTATAATTTAAAAAATTATATCATGATTGATTTCTATCAAATAATTTTTGAAATTTTATGGGAATTTATCAAAGTGAATTTTCTTTCTCTTTTTTCAAATCAAGATATCAAAATTGGTCAAAATGGGATTCGATTAGAACCGTTGACTTATTTTCATACAAAAGGATTGCAGGCGGCAAGTCAAGAAGGTGATTTATGGAAACTTCGTGTTACTGTTATTCCTCATCCTTCTAAAGTTAAAAATTATATTAATGAAGCTTTGGAGGCAAAGGAACGTCAAGAGCGTTACCCTTTTGCCGTTATTGATGAAAATACAGGGAAAGTTTTGGGTACAACTAGCTTTTTTGAAATTGTCCCCGATGTGCGACGTTTGGAAATTGGCTATACATGGTATGCAAAATCATTTCAAAGAACTCATGTAAACACAAATTGTAAATATTTATTGCTAGAATATGCTTTTGAAAAATTGCAAGCCAACACCGTCGTTTTACGAACTGATATTTTTAATTTCAAAAGCCAAAGAGCAATTGAACGACTTGGTGCAAAAAAAGATGGAATTCTACGTGGTCATATTCTTAGACAGGATGGTACTTTGCGCGATACCATTATTTACACCATAATTTCAAGTGAATGGACAAACGTCAAAGTACATATATCCGCTTTGTTAAATAAGTTATATTAATGAATATTCACATATTAGAAGTATTTTA
>NZ_JAXOQA010000076.1:0-6898 GCF_047307945.1 Commensalibacter sp. A3DC
AAATTATAGAGTATAAATTTAAAGAGCTTCCGCCTTAATTGGCGGTCTATCGCTCGAAACTTATAAAAGAAGGATGTGTCAAGATGCGTCTTCGCACTGCATTGCTTGCAACGACTTTCGCGGTTGCTACTCCCGCCGCAGCGATGGCTAGCACAATTACTGGCCCTTATGTTAGCTTAGGTGGCGGTTATAACCTTGTTCAAACACAACATGCCCATTTCAAAAATGGTACCAATGCCGGTGGCAGGCCTGATAACGGTAAGGGAACCTCATCAAAACTGCGCCATAATACCGGTTTCACAACCATGGGTTCTTTTGGTTGGGGATTTGGTAACGGTCTCCGCGTGGAAGTTGAAGGTGTTTATAACTACTCCAACATCAGCGGACGTCATGGAACCCCTGTTTCCGCATACAAAACCAAAGGACATGACCAAGGTTATGGCGGATTGATCAATGTTCTTTATGATATTGACTTGCGTCAATTCGGCATTGACGTCCCTGTCACCCCATTCGTGGGTATTGGTGCCGGTTATCTCTGGCAAAATATGGCTCCATTGGATACAGTTTACCGTAATGGCAGTAGAAACCGTATCGGTGGAACAGGTGGAAGCTTTGCCTATCAAGGTATCGTCGGTGCCGCCTATGATATCCCAGGTGTTCCAGGATTGGCAGTTACAACTGAATACCGTATGATGGGTCAATTGGATGATCATCGTTCATACAATTCAAGTGCCTGGGTTGGCGGAAACCATTATAACAGCCACAGAGGCGTTAAAATGGATCACCGCTTCAATCATCAGTTTATCTTGGGTCTGCGTTATGCATTTGACACCGCACCACCAGCACCTCCTCCAGCCCCACCAACTGTAGTTGCTCCACCACAACCATCTGTAGCTCGCACCTACCTAGTATTCTTCGATTTCGACAAATCAGCATTGACACCTCGTGCACGTGAAATCGTAAGAGAAGCTGCTCAGGCTTCAACACGTGTTCAAACAACACGTATCGAAGTTAACGGATATACAGATAACTCTTCTGCACATCCAGGTCCTCGTGGTCAACGCTATAACATGGGTCTTTCAATCAGACGTGCCAAAAGCGTGAAAGCTGAATTAATCCGTGACGGTGTTCCAGCAACAGCAATTGATATTCACGGTTATGGTGAATCTCATCCATTGGTTCCAACAGGACCAAATACACGTGAACCACAAAACCGTCGCGTAGAAATTATTCTTAAATAATTTTAAAGAAATTATCTGAATAATGTAAAAGAGATACTTAGAATTAAGTATCTCTTTTTATTTTGAAAAACAATCAGGCCAATTTATTTTTAAAGGTTCTTTTTGATATCAATCGGTCATAAACAACAATTTTTTCAATTTATCAAATTTGGTATTGTTGGATCATCCGGTCTGGGAATTGATATTCTAGCTGTATACTTGTTACGACCCTTAACTGGATTAACCATGGCAACCCTTGCCGCTTATTTTATAGCCGCAAGTTCTAACTGGTTCATAAACAGACTCTGGACATTTGGAAATATTAATCATCGTCATTCTATTTTTACACAATGGATACGATTTATTATGACCAATATTCTTGGTTTTTGTTGCAATAGAGGAGTTGTTTTCTTTTTATTTTTCCTAAATTCGTTTTTTAGGTACTATGCTTTTATACCTTTAATTATTGGTGCAATGACTGGAATGCTAGCGAATTTCCATTTATCGCGCAAATTGGTTTATAATGATTCCATATCAAAAAGGTAAATTATTTTTTTCCAACGTTCCAAAAGGCAGTTTCCAATTGAACAACATCCTTAAACTTACGTAGAATCATTGGATAACGTTGTTCCGCCCCATACTGAAAAGCAATTTGATCCAGAAACATAATACTTTTCTTTACAAGACTGTAATAGCTATCACTTCCGTACGTTTCCAACCAAGATAAATACGGATGGTCCCTTTTATCAAATTCTTGATCATTTAATAAATTCAAACCGATTTCACCGTACCCTATCAAACATGGTAATATTAGAATTACAATATCTAACAAATCACCCTGCATACTTTTTGTAAGCAAATATTGACTGTATGCAATAAGCTCGATTGATTTCCTTTCATTTTCAATAAAGTCAATTTCTATTCCCCATTGCTTGCAATATGATAAATGCAATGGAAGCTCTATTTCGATAAGCCCTTTCAATAATGATAAAAAATATTGCATTTCCCATAATGAATTACTTTTATAAATCGCTAGGGCCTCAACACGACTGTAATCAAGAAGATATAAATAATCCTGAACTAGATATTTTCTAAATTCCTCTGCCGGCAAGCTTCCTTTACCCAGCGCCTTGACAAAGGGATGATGGATAAATTGTTGCCATTCCTTCTGACAATCCTGTCGTAACCGACCAAATAATCCTTCAGAAAATAAAGAATACGTATTTTTATCATTATCAAACATTAAATCTTGACTTTCATGACAAAAGCTTAAATAGCTGTACTGTAAAAAACATTTTGAATAATAATATATACGGTTAGATTAATTTCCATATTACTCTTATCCAGTTCGTTTAAAATATTATTTTAACATATCAGGATTGTTCATTCTACCATGTCCACCACAATGCCAAGCACAAATGAAATACGGTCGCACTTTTTGAATTATTTTTCTAAAAATGATCATCAAATTGTACCATCCTCATCTTTGGTTCCCCAGAATGACCCTACTCTGCTTTTTACAAATGCAGGAATGGTACAGTTCAAAAATGTGTTTACCGGACAGGAACAGCGTCCCTATTCACGTGCCACAACTGCACAAAAGGTTGTTCGGGCTGGTGGCAAGCACAATGATCTTGATAATGTTGGATATACCGCTCGTCATCATACTTTTTTTGAAATGCTCGGAAATTTCTCTTTCGGAGATTATTTTAAGGAAAAAGCAATCTATCTGGCATGGAACCTAATCACTGGCGAATTTGGATTACCCAGGGAAAAACTTCTTGTCACTGTTTATTCGGACGATAATGAAGCAGCTGATTTATGGAAAAAAATAGCTGGCTTTTCCGATGACCGTATTATCCGTATTAACAGTTCAGATAACTTCTGGCGTATGGGAGATACAGGCCCATGTGGACCATGTTCAGAAATTTTCTATGACCATGGCGAAGATGTATTTGGAGGCCCCCCAGGATCCAAGGACGAAGATGGAGACCGTTTCGTAGAAATATGGAATTTGGTTTTCATGCAATATTTTGAAAATCCACCAGGTACACGAAATCCCTTACCCCGTCCATCAATTGATACAGGAATGGGATTGGAACGATTTGCCGCAATTATGCAAGGGAAAAGAGACAATTTTGATATTGATACTTTTCAGGTCTTGATCAGGGCATCTGCTGAAGTTACTAATACAGATCCATTTGGTCCCCATAAAGTCAGTCATCGTGTCGTTGCAGATCATCTTCGCTCTTCGGCTTTCCTTATTGCTGACGGTGTCTTACCGTCCAAAGACGGACGTGGTTATGTATTACGTCGTATTATGCGCAGAGCCATGCGTCATTTACACATGATCGGCACTCAACAACCGGTATTTTACAAGCTTTTACCTGCATTAATCGAGGAAATGGGAAGCGCCTATCCTGAACTGATACATTATGAAACTTTGATTTCTGAAACCTTATACAATGAAGAACAACGTTTCAAATCAATGCTAGATCGAGGTCTTTCCCTTTTGAATGAGGAAAGCGGCAAGTTACCGTCACATAGTAAATTGCCTGGTGATATTGCTTTCAAACTGTATGATACTTATGGTTTCCCTCTGGATTTAACAGCTGACGCGCTTCGTGAAAAAGGATTAACCGTTGATCACGAAGGCTTTGATAAAGCCATGGCCGAACAACGTAACCGAGCCAGAGCCGCATGGGTTGGTTCCGGTGATAATGCAACTGAAACAATATGGTTTGAACTCAAGGATAAATTTGGACCATCTGAATTTCTTGGATACAAGAATAATAGAGCTGATGCTGAAATTCAAGCAATTATCATTGATGGTCAATTGGTAAACCAAGCAGAAGAAGGTACAGAAATCAGTATCTTGTTAAACCAGACCCCCTTTTATGGTGAAAGTGGTGGTCAGGCCGGGGATCAGGGAATCATTTTCAATAAAAACAGTATTATCGAGATTAAAGATACGCAGAAGAAACTTGGCGAACTGATCCTCCATCATGGAATTGTAAAAAAAGGCCAGATTAAGATCAATGATACGGTAACGGCTGAAATTGATACTGCTTACAGACAGACAATTCAGGCACATCATTCTGCCACCCATCTGTTACATCGTGCATTGAGAGAACAATTCGGGACACATGTCACCCAAAAAGGAAGTCTGAATACAGCAGAACGCTTAAGATTTGATTTCAGTCTCTCCAAACCGATTACACGCAATGAACTGGATATTGTCGAAGCAAAGGTTAATGCACAAATCCGGAAAAATTTACCGGTCAGAACGCAAATCATGACGCCGGAACAAGCTAATAGACTTGGTGCAATGGCATTGTTCAATGAAAAATATGGTGAGGAAGTCCGTGTGGTTTCAATGGGAAATGGAGATGATATTGCCAATCCACAAACGGCATGGTCCATTGAACTTTGCGGTGGAACCCATGTCAATCGCACCGGAGATATAGGTTTATTTCATATAATTTCTGAAAGCGGGGTGGCTGCCGGAATAAGACGTATTGAAGCCGTTGCCGGTTTGGCCGCGGAAAATTATTTCAAACAGAATTTAAATATATTAAATGAAATAGCCTTTCTTCTTAATACTGCCCCTGTACAACTTACCGATAGAGTGCAGTTATTATTAAACGAAAGAAAAGAGCTAAAACAGCAAATATCCAAATTGCAGCACCAATTGACAATCGGCAAAGACATGCAAAATGACATTGAGACAATCAATGGCATTGAACTTATTTTCCGTGATGTTGGTGAAATCCCGCCAAAAGAATTAAAACCTTTGGCTGAAAGTCTTGTTAAACAGCTTCAAAATGGAATAGCTGTCGTATTGTCATCCTTTGATCACAAAGCATCCATCGTTGTTGCCGTAACTGCTGAATTAAGCAAAATTGTAAGTGCAATTGATTTGGTTAGAATGGCGAGTTCGATTGCGGGCGGTAAAGGTGGTGGTGGAAGACCAGATATGGCGCAAGCTGGAGGACCTGATATTAATAAGGCAAATGATATTTTTGAGAAAATAAAAAGCCATATCAATTCTTTATGATACTGAATTCAAGGCAGGCTCATCATGACCTGCTTTTTCATTATAATTATTGGTTATTTATCCTGCATGATCATACTTTCGCCGTAAAATTGTACATAATATCATACAGTTAGCTGTTCAATTCATTCCGAAATGAAAGATCACAATATGTCGGAAAACAACCCTCAACTAACCCTCCTTGATATTTTAAAAGGTGTAAAGAAATTTCGAACGGATATTTATCCGGAACGTAAAGAATTATATTGTCAACTTGCCAATGGACAATCCCCTAAAACACTTTTCATAACTTGTGCAGACAGTCGAATAAGTCCTGAATCCCTGACCCAGCAACCTCCCGGAAATTTATTTGTCTTGCGTAATATTGGCAATATTGTACCTGCTTATGGTAACAGCTTCGGGGGAGTAACATCCGCAGTTGAATATGCAGTTTCCGCCCTAAAGGTTTCTACAATTATTATTTGTGGACATTCTGATTGTGGCGCGATGAGTGCCCTTATACATCCTGAAAAATTGAATTCAATGCCAGCCGTAAGAAAATGGTTGCAATATGCCGAAACAGCCCATGCCATTACGGACGCACTTTCTGCCACTGATGTCGGCCCCGAAAGCATCCAAAGTTTAACGGAACACAATGTCCTGCTTCAACTCGCACATTTAAGAACTCATCCTTCAGTTGCTGGTGCCTTGGCAAAAAAAGAAATTATTCTTCAAGGATGGTATTATGATATTCCAAAAGGTAAGATTTATGTGTTAGATGAAGAAACAAGAAATGATATGACCGTCGATGAAGCTATTTCCATGCTGCAGAATCGTATCAACCAAAATACCAAAGCTTAAGAAAACTATTGCTGTATTGAGCTGCTGGTTTGCTTTTTTTGCATCTTTTACACTGCATGCCAGAACAATCAAGATAACCACCTGGAACACAGAGTGGTTATTATCAAAATCAGATCTTGATAAATATGAAATACCAAATGATATTCAAGCAAAACACTCCAAGAATTTCACAAGATTGTCTTTATATGCAAGAAAATTGAACAGCGATATAATTGCCTTGCAGGAAGTGGGATCAGTCGAAACCGCAAGACGAATCCTTCCTGAAGACCAATATGATTTTTATATAACTCAGGATAATATCGCCCAACATCCTGTCCTGGCCATTCGAAAAAAACTTTCTTACAATATTATAAAAAACCCTGATCTTACCGCTTTGAGTAAGAATGACAAAACCCATATTTTACGAAGTGGTCTTGATCTTACCCTATACGATCATCGCATAAATATTCGAATTCTGGTTGTACATTTAAAGGCTCATTGCCCTGAAAGATCTCTTTATTCCCAACAAAAAGCATGTAATATCTTGAATCAACAGAAAATAATTATCCAAAAATGGATTGCAGACAGAATAAAAGATAAACAGGCTTTCATTATTTTAGGAGATTTTAACCGTATAGTGTCATTTAATGATGAATTTTTTCAATCCTTGTCAACGGAATCTAGTTTATCAATCCCAACATCTCAACTTGCTTCACCATGCTGGGGAGGCAATTATTTTCTTGATGGATTTATTTTGGATCCCATCTTAAGTGAATACATTATTCCTAATACGTTAAAAGTATTG
>NZ_JAXOQA010000077.1:0-6844 GCF_047307945.1 Commensalibacter sp. A3DC
TGTTTGAATTATTCGTTGAGAAACAAAAATTTTTTTCAAGAAATTTCAATAGATGAAATTGAGCAGATAATGATAACTCACCTATTTCATCCAAAAATAATGTACCTTTATAGTTTTTTTCCAGATTATCTATTTCTTTTTTATTTTCATGAATAAAAGGAGTATATTTCAAAAGCTCATTTTCAATATCATCATCTTGTAAAATAGCCAAATTTATCATTATAAATGAATTGTTTTTTCCATTACCATAATTGTGTAAAACTTTTGCAACGAGCTCTTTACCTGTTCCGCTTTCTCCCGTGATAAGAACAGTTAAATCAGATCGAATTAGCCTAGCGATCATACGATACAATTCCTGCATCGCTGTTGACTGACCAATTAAGGGTAAATTTTCTTCATGAATAATTCCATCAAAATTGTAAAAATTGACCTTTAAGGATTTTAATGCTTTTTGTACCGTTGCAATTAACTTATTAAGGTCAAAAGGCTTTGGAAAATATTCAAAAATATTCTTTCTTTCAACCTCTAATGCCGTTGAAAGTGTTGATAATGCACTTATAGCAATAATGGGTATGTCAATATTAAATGATTTAATCCTGTCAATAACATCAAAACCATTTATATCAGGCATCATTATATCTGTTATGACAAGATCAACTTTATTTTTCTTAACCCAATCCAATCCCAATTCAACTTTTGTCGTTGCCATTACATTATATTCTAGTCGTGTAAAGGCCTGACTTAAAACTGTTCTGATCGAGGCATCATCATCCAGAATTAAGATTGTTGATTTTTTTATAACCATTTTTAATTAATTACAACTTAATATCTCAGATTCGATCTGGATTGTTTGATGGGAAGATATATCTTAAAATCAGTGAATTTCTTATTTCGTTCAACATCAATCATACCTCCATGATTTTGAACAATTTTTTTACATAAAGCTAATCCAATTCCCAATCCATTTTCCTTGTCACTAATAAACGGATTAAAAAGATGATCTTTTATTTTTTCAGATATGCCTGCTCCAGTATCTCGAATAACAATCAATAATGGTAAAAAAATATAGTGATGACACGCCTCTTTTATCATCAAATCTGATTGATATTTGGTTATTATACTTATTTCATCTTGATTATCAAAATTTTGCAATGCTTCTGAAGCATTTTTGATAAGATTAAGAAATAATTGTATTAATGCATCTTTATCGCCCATTATTAAAGGTAAGGATGGATCGTATAATGCATTGATTCTGATATCTTTAGCAAAACCATTTTTTGCGATTTGAATAACATGATTCAAAATAGCATGAATATTCAACTTCGAATATTTGATATGTTTATGCGTTTCATCAATATATCTATCAAGCATATTACTTATCCGCTCAACTTCTGTACAAATTAAGCCGGTTAGCTTTTTATCTTCATTTGCAACAGTTTGTTGCAGCAATTGTGCCGCACCACGAATACCCGATAATGGATTTTTTATTTCATGCGAAAGCATTAGTGCCAGGTTTTTTTCAATTTGATTGAAATCAGTTGTTTCCCGTGAATTCCTGATCATATTGAGTAAGGAATGATCATGAAATGTAACGATATATAGATCATCATTATTTTCAACTGGGGCCAGAGAAAGAAAAAATTCTTTATTATTATTACCGTTTTTCAATCTTAATTTCATTCCGTA
Source organism: Commensalibacter sp. A3DC (assembly GCF_047307945.1). NCBI lineage: Bacteria > Pseudomonadati > Pseudomonadota > Alphaproteobacteria > Acetobacterales > Acetobacteraceae > Commensalibacter > Commensalibacter sp. A3DC. The sequence continues at coordinate 1,687 of NZ_JAXOQA010000077.1, forward strand.
TTGCGTAACAACACGTCTATTTTCTTTTACTTGCGAAAATAATGTTGAAAAAGATATATTTTCCAGTAAAAAATCATTCAATTCACAACAATAGGCGGATTTTCTGGAAATATTCAAAAACAATTCTGCCTGATAATTCAGATAAACAATTTTTCCGAATTGATTGATAATCATCAATGGAAAAGGTAAAGCCTCAATTATCTCATTACTATCTGTAAAAACATGAATATTTTTGCTCATCATAAATTTCAATTAACAAATTCATGCCTTATTAAAAATTCATCACTATGGATATCATAGAATTCGTTAATTGCATAAATTACATCCCTGGCGTTGTCCATTTTATTAATTGATGCTCTGAATGAAGCGGAATCAGGTAAGCCCGCACAATACCATGATAAATGTTTACGGGCCAATCTTAATCCAGAATATTCCCCATAATAGGTTAACATGGAATCATAATGAGATAGAACGATCTCTTTTTCTTCCTGCAAGGTTATAGGTGCTGGAATATCCTTGCATTGCAAGTAATGGATAATCTTGGATAAAAGCCAGGGTTTTCCGTAAACACCTCGTCCAATCATAATTCCGTCAGCCTTTGATTGTTGCAAAGCAATCACAGAAGTATTGAAATCAACAATATCACCGTTAACGATTACTGGAATTTTAACAGCTTCCTTAACATACTTCACAAAAGACCAATCTGCTTTCCCCTTATATAATTGCTGTCGTGTTCTGCCATGCACTGTAATCATTTTAATCCCACATTCTTCAGCAATTCTGGCCAATTGCGGGGCATTTAGGGATTGATGATCCCATCCCATACGCATTTTAAGCGTAACCGGAACATCAACAGCTTTAACCACTGCTTCCAATATAATTGATGCTTTTAATTCATCCTTCATCAGGGCTGAGCCAGCTTGTTGACCCACAGCCACTTTCTTGACGGGGCAACCAAAATTAATATCAATAATATCAGCGCCTTTATCAACAGCGATTCGTGCAGCCTCAGCCATGGCTTGAGGATCTGAACCAGCCAATTGGGTAGAGTTCAAGCCCTTTGTAATGGGTTCAGCCATTTGCAACGTTGTCTTGTTTTCACGAATCATGGCCCATGAGGCTATCATTTCGGAAACAACCAGACCCGCACCGAATTTCTTGACCAATTGTCTGAATGGAAAATCTGTCACTCCTGCCATAGGTGCCAGAATAACAGGATAGTTGATTATTTTATCCCCAGCAAGGCAAATCGGCTTCAAATCAGGAATGTCTTTAGCGGTATCTGTAATCATTTTCAGTATTTTTTTCAATTTGATTTCGTAAAATTTATCACAATTGATTTATTATTTAAAACATGATTAATAAAGTCTTTTACTTTAATTATAGTTTAACAAAAATATCTTTTTTTATACAATTCAGTTATTATGCGCATCGCTCTTATTCTTCTATCTGCCGGTTCAGGTAAACGGTTCAATCAAAATGGAACGTTACCAAAACAGTATGTTCGATTGCTGGGCCATCCTGTCATCTTTCATGCTGCCAAAGCATTTTTACCTCATGTTGATCTTGTACAGCCCGTAGGTGATGCCTCATTGCTGTCTCCAGTTTTAAATGATCTAAAAAATAATAAGATTTTACCAATCATTCAAGGGGGGGAAGAACGACAGGATAGTGTAAAGGCCGGTCTGGAAGCATTGGCAAAACTTCCCGAACCTGAACAGCCTGATGTTGTTCTAATACATGATGGAGCAAGACCGAATGTATCATCTGAGATTATTACAAAGGTAATTGACGCTCTTAAACAATATCCTGCAGCTATTCCCGCCATTCCCGTTGCTGAAACACTTAAAAAATCTAAACAAAATATTATTGAGAATACAATTTCGAGAGATGATTTATATCGTGCACAAACACCTCAAGGATTTAATTTTCGCCAATTACTTAAAATTCATCGCGGTTCATTCTCCAAAGGAGCAACAGACGATGCAGCGCTTTTTGAACAGGCAGGATTACCCGTTATGTTGGTCATGGGTGATGAAAACAATATTAAATTAACTTACAAAAATGATTTGAAACGATTGGAATGCCTTATGTCTAAAGTGATGATTCCGAGAATAGGTTCCGGTTTTGACGTGCATGCTTTTGAAAAAGATCGTCCATTGATCCTGTGCGGTATTAATATACCCTATGAACATGGATTGGCAGGCCATTCAGATGCCGATGTTGCTTTGCATGCTTTATGTGATGCTATCTACGGTGCTTTGGCTGAAGGGGATATCGGCAGTCATTTTCCTCCCTCTGATCCTCAATGGAAAAATGCGGATAGCCAAAAATTTATTATTCATGCCGGAAAACGCATAATAGAACGTGGTGGTAAAATAAGTAATCTGGATATTACCCTGATTTGTGAAAAACCGAAAATGCGTCCGTATATCGCTTCAATGAGGCAAAAAATCTCAGAATTGTTGCAACTCAAACTTTCAGCTATATCCGTTAAAGCGACAACTACCGAAAAACTGGGATTTACAGGCCGCCAGGAAGGTATTGCCTGTCAAGCGGTAATATGTTTGCTTATGCCAGAAGAGGAAACTTGGTCTAAAATTTAACTTTCAAACTATTTTCTGAGGTTTGATAATCAATTTATTTGAACCTCAATTATTAACATATTCAAGATAATCTACACATTCATTGATTTCTTTCTGTATAAGGTTTAATCTTTGTTGTTGTTCTGCATCATAACCCCAAATTTGAGATTGAATATGTTCATCCAGATAAGCATACTCAAATCCTTGCTGTGCTGATAACTTTCTTTCAAAAATGGCAATTGATAATACAACACTTCCCAATAATGGTATAATTACAGCAAAAAAAGTCAACTCTTCATCAGAAAGCCTCATAATATAGGTTTTTATCTTATTGATTGTTTGTTTATCCTGCACAATAGGCATAACCCCTTTTGTCACCCTAAAGGTTATATGTAAAAACTCTTCAATCCATTGCAAAATAGGTTGCCATAGCTGATTTTGTCTATTTACTAATTGTTTAGGTTTTTCCGCACGATAGCAAAGCAATTCACCATTTACATAGGGAAGAAGGACATCAATATATTTCTTACGATCAGGTTTGATTTTTTCAATAAGAGTACTGATTATTCGCGTAATGGGTAAAGTATCAAATGAAAAAATATCTCCTTTTTTACAACCGGCATTTTGCCATTCATCTACTATTCTTTTTGCTAGCGTTTCGTTAGATACTTTTAATATCGATTTCTGCGGAAGACGTAATAATTGTTTATCAAGATATATCCTAAAACCATCATCATCTTTGATATAAGTTGCCTTATCCCAAAAACGGCGCAATTTTAATGGTTTGTTCATATAATTTTTCCAATATCAGGTATTTATAATTATTGTGCTCTAGCTTTTGATAAGGAATCTGAACAATAATTGGTGCGTTCAAGCATTTTTTTTATCGTATTAATACTTAGGGTAAAAACCTTATCTTTATTTTTTTCAAAGTTTATAATCGGTTTGTCAAGATTGCCTTTAATAATGATTGGCACGGAGGCACTGAATGAACCCAATGAGATATCGGGAACAATATGAAAATCAATTTGATGTGCGGGTATGGAATAATACCCTGTTCCATTCAGGGCAAATTTTTTAGCCTGAAGTGTAAATGTATCAAAATATAATTGATCATTTTTCAGGTTAAAATGTACCGCCAAGCATTGCGTTGAAAGATTCTTTTTCAATGGCAAAGTATCAGCCGCTTTACCTAGATAATGTCTTAATCCTTCAGCCTTGACGATTCCTCCAATTCCGGCCATTCCAACACGTCCAACCATTGAATGAATCCACTGATCATAATTTGAACCTTTAGCTGAAATATTTCCAGTCACTTCAATAGGACCACTATACAATTCTGCCAACTTATATCTTTGTTCCAGCCACTCCATCGGAAAAACGGATGGATGGATCGTAACATACAGTTTTTGATCATCATTGTTATGATTATAGGCGATATCAAGATTAAGATGATTTTGTTTATTAATGAACTGTGCATTGTTAATTTTTAACTGATTGTTATTCCAATTAAAATAATTTGAAAAATTATTAAAATTATATTGATTAAATTGAAGATTTTTACCGTTTATACTACCTTCTGCACCCAAATTGTGCAAAATTTCATCGCGAATATGATTGATTGACTGAATGTCAACTCTAAAAGGCAAATATATTTTACCACTATAAAATATATCATGTGCTTCAACAAAACCAATTTTAGAAAATTGATGGTCAATTTTTAATGCATTTAATTTTATTTTGAGAGATGGATTTTTTCCTCCCACTGTCCCATGAATCTGTGCCGAATAATTATCTGATGACAAATTTCCCTTTATGGGTATTTCCTTGAGATTATCTGAAAACAATATTTGTTGAAAATTATTCAATGTTCCCAAATCGCCAGCCCAACTGAATATATTGTCATTCAGTTTTCCCTTAAACTGGATATTTATATTTTCATTAAACTGATTGGCCATGATTTGGACATTCGTCAAATCGAAATCTTTGTATGATTCCCTAATTGGAATATAACCCATATTTAATTGTAACAGTTTTATTTTTGGTTTTGAATTTTTCTCCGTTTCTGTATCAATATCTTCAAGTAACGTATTGAAGGTAATATTTTCAACCAATGGTAAATTGGCATGTGGGAATAACAAATTAAGGTTCTGCAGGTTTAGAATCGCACCTCTTGCCGATATTGAGAAATTTTTCAAATTGATAGAATCTTTTACAGTTCCATTGACATGTATATTTCCGACATTTTGGTTTTGAAAATACTCTGTTAAAACCATTTGGAATTTAACAGGAGATGAAGAAACTACATTTCTATGCAATAGCAAAGCATCCGCATGATTGATACGTCCAGATAATGAAAAATTCGCTTGATGATTATGTCCATTAATTTCAAAACGTATCTTATTCCCTTCAAACTGATCAATATCAACAGTTTTCAAAAGAAAATGGGCATGTTTATTATTTCTAAAATTATCGTAACATGTCTGAACATGACTGAAATTGATTGTCCTGAAATTAACTGTCCATTTTTTCTTATTTTTTTTCTTATTTTTTTCAGACAGAATATCTGATTT
>NZ_JAXOQA010000078.1:0-6819 GCF_047307945.1 Commensalibacter sp. A3DC
GGTTTTCGACTTAGAATGGTATCGTAATCGGTATAAAAGTTTTTCGTTACTGATACAGGATATATATCAAGGCGATGTTTTTGCTTATCATTCAACTAATGGGTATAAGGTTGGAAATTCGCCCAATCCGTATTTTGATGAAAAATGGTATTTGACAAAATATTATGATGTAAAGGAGCTTATAAAAAAAGGGAAATACACTTCTGGATTTGATCATTACTGTAAAATTGGCTTTAAAGATCATTCACCACATTGGTTATTTTCAGAAACATTTTATAAAAAGCATAATCCAGAAATAAATGACCTAATTGGCGAGGGAAAACCTTATATTAATGGTTATGATCATTATTTACGGGTTGGAGATAGATCCTGTCTTAAAGGAAGTTTTTTTTTCAATCCCTGTTTGTATTTATCCCAAAAAGAGAATTTAGACGAAATCACAGAATATGGTCCATATCAATATGTTTTAACAAATGATACGGATGATTTCGATAAATTCAGACTTTCATGGTTTTTTGATCCAAAATGGTATGGAAATACATATTCAAAGGAAACATTAAAAACCACCAATTATCAATACTTGAATCTTCTCCATCATTATCTATCCAATCCAACACCAACATTATTCTCGCCTTTGGAACAATTTTCCGAACAATTTTATCTTGAAAACTATCAGGATTTATCTCCTTCGATTTTGATGGATGGTCATGGACTTTTTCGAAATGGTTATGAACATTTTATTGTATGTGGATGCAAGGAAAAACGAAAACCATTGAAGGATTTTGATTATAATCAATTTTCTGATGAGATATTTGAAAAAATTGCAAAAGACAATCTATATCTGAATATATTTGAATATTGGGTGGCTCAACAGGATTTGCATCTTTTAAATAAATTCATGGAAATCCAAAAAAAATATTCAAACGATAAAGACAAAATCGAAAATAGTTTTAATATACAAAAATCAGTAAAGAATCAAGAGACCGTTGAATCTGGGGATGTTTCAGACTCCATATCTACGCGAAAAAATGAAAAAGGGTTTTCAGTTATCGAGGATAACATTTCTAATATTGAAAAGGAAATAACCTCTTCAGATTATATGCCAATATGGCAGGCTTTTGATGAAAAATGGTATGTTCACAAATATGATCATGTAACTTCAAAAATGAAGGCACTGGAAGTTGATAGTGTTGAAGAATATTATAAAACATTTGGTTGTTTTGAAGGTCATTCCCCCAATCCTTATTTTGATGAGGAATGGTATTTACAGAAATATCCTGATGTAAAACTAATGGTTGATTGCCATCAATTTAGCAGTGGTTTTCAACATTATTGCAAGGAGGGATATCATACCCATGATCCGCATTGGTTATTTTCTGAAAAATATTACAAAAAAGTAAATCCACATTTGACAAATGAGAATTTGGAAAGGAATGGATTTGTTAATGGATATGACCATTTTCTGAAAGTGGGAGATATTGAGGGAAATAGTGGCAGTCTTTTTTTTAACAGTAATTTTTTCATTGGAAAATATCAACAGGCCATTAAGGAAGGGTTATCGCCTTATCAACATTATCTAAAATATTTGGATGAAATTGATGGTAAAATACAGGTATCCTGGTATTTTGATCCAGAATGGTATGCGCAGAATTATCCAGAAATAACAAAGGCAATTTCAGAAGGAACATTCAACAATTATATTCATCATTATCTAGTAAACAGTCAAGCTTTCAATTTCAATCCAAATGCCTGGTTTGATGAATCCTTTTATGATCAAAAATATAAAAGCCAGCTTGAGAATGTTCAAGCGTTCAAAAAATATAGAAATGGATATGCTCATTTTATTTACGAGGGAATACAGCTTTTATGGGATCCCTGTGAAGAAATAAATTTACAGCAATATGCTGCGGATAAAGCTGTAAAACAGGATATTCAAAAGGGACTTTATCCAAATGCCTATATTCGATTGCTAGCTAGCGGAACAAATTATGGGGGACGGAATAAGGATTTACCTGTTTCGTCACAATCTGATAGTTTGCCAATTCAAAAAAATATAGAAAATGACAAGGATGCAGTTGATCAAGCATTATGGGCTAAATTTGATGGGGAATGGTATATAAAAACCTATCCTGACCTAAGTGAAAGAATGAAAAATTGTGGTTTGGATGATGTGGAAATTTATTATAATCAGGTAGGTTCAATTTTAGGTCATTCTCCCAATCCCTACTTTGATGAGGAATGGTATTTACAACGATATCCTGAATTAAGAAAAAATATTGATCGTGGAGCGTTTAAATCAGGTTTTGAGCATTATTGTAATCAGGGTTATTTGACACATGATCCTCACTGGCTTTTTTCAACACATTATTATTTAAAAAATAACGCTGATTTTATTCATGAAGTTATTAATGATTCCCAATATATTAATGCTTATGATCATTATTTGAAAAAAGGGGATGGATTACGTCGTACAGGATCCTTGTTATTCGATCCTTCAATCTATCAACAGGCATGTTATGAACGTGAAGATGTAAAGCGCAGTCAAAATCCTTATAGAAATTTTCTTTATTATCTTAGTGATGTTGAAAAAAATACAAATGTCTCTCTTTATTTTGACACATCATGGTATTTAGAAAAATATCCTGATGTAAAACAAAAAATTGCTGATGGTGAATATCTTTGTGCTCTACATCATTATTGTTTGAATGAAACACCAAAACTATTTAATCCATCTCCATGGTTTGAAGAAGAATTTTACCTAGATCATTATAAGGATATAAATCAAGCCATTGAATCAACAGCAAATTTTAGAAACGGCTATGATCATTTCATACATTATGGTGCGTTAGAACTTCGTTCTCCACGGACCGATATTAATCTACACGAATATTATCTATCAGGGGATATTCGTGATAAGGTTGAAACGGGTATATTCAGGGATGCTTTTGCTGCTTATGTATTTGAACAAAAACTTGATCAGTGGATAAATAAGCAACCTGATGATTCTCATTATCGCTTAACTAATGAAACAAAGGAAAGCAGAACATATTTTAAAAAAAAATCAAGACTTGTTTTACCATCGGTTGTTCATGAAAAGCTTGATTTCTCCTATAAGGGTAAGGCGGATATCTGTGTAATTATGTTGATGCACAATAATCTGACGGTAACATTGACCGCGTTGGCATCCCTTCGCTCTAATTTTAATGGAAATATACAATTGCTTTTGGGTGATAATCACTCGATAGATGACAGTAAATTTATCCAAGGTTGTTTGATCGGTGCTTCCGTAAACCGTTTTCCCTATAATTTTGGCTTTGGTAAAGCATGTAACATATTGATGGAAGACGTTGATGCCCCGATTGTTATCTTTTTGAATAATGACATTAATTTATTGCCGGGAACAATTGATGTACTTTGTAAACGGTTGACTTCAGCAGATAATATTGGTGCAGTCGGAGGTAAAATAATTCATCCAGATGGATTGCTTCAAGAGGCAGGCCAGATTATTTGGCGGGATGGAACAACGACAGGGTATTTGAGGGGAAAAGACCCATTGATTCCTGAGGCGAATTTTGTTCGGGATGTTGATTACTGTTCAGCGGCGATGTTGGCAGTAAAATCAAAAGTGCTGAAGGAATTGAATGGATTTTCCCCTATTTATTATCCAGCCTACTTTGAGGATACGGATTTCTGTGTTCGGATGATAAAGGCGGGATATCGTATTGTATATGATCCCAATGCAGTTGTGGAACATATGGAGTATTGTTCAAGCAATCCGATTATTTCAAGTGGTTTGATAAAGCGAAACCATCGATTATTTGCCAGAGAACATGCGGATTTTTTAAGGTTTCAATCTCCCCGGCATAGTGATAATGTTTTAATTGCGCGACAGAGACGAAATATAAATAAAAGAATTTTATTCATTGAGGATAGGGTTCCTTTAAAACATCTTGGGTCTGGGTATATTCGTTCAAATGACATTATCTTTCAAATGTCTGAATTAGGGTATGAAGTGACGGTTTATCCTATAAATTACTTTTATCCCCATGTTTATCAGATTTATTCAAGCATGCCTGATACGGTTGAGGTGTTGTTCAATCATACAGTTGAACATCTTCGTGATTTCTTTAAGGAAAGAGCGGGATATTATGATTTGGTCTGGATAGGAAGAACTCATAATTTAAATAGAATATTGCCTATGATGGGTGAAGCTAGCCGTTATTTACCCCAGGAAATAATCCTTGATACAGAGGTTGTTGCGACACCCCGGACACGATTGCAGGCAAAGCTATTGGAAAAGGAAATAGACGAAAATTTTCAACAGGCTCTGGAGGAGGAGTTATCCTGTGCAAAACATTGTCAAGAAATTGTAGCCGTTAATGAAATTGATGCAAATTATATTAGACAGGCAGGATTTAACAATGTCGATATCCTCGGACACAGTATCAACATACGCAAATCACAAAAGGAATGGAAAGAGCGCAAAAATATTCTTTTTGTTGGCGCTTTGCATGATGATCAGGCACCTAATTATGACAGTTTGAAATGGTTTATAACTTCTGTGATGCCGATTTTGATTGATAAAATGGGATCGGATTTTACTTTTTCAATTGCAGGCTATGTAAATCCTTCTGTTGATATATCCGCCTTGATTAATTATCCTGATATAGATTTTTTGGGAATGGTGCCAGATTTGTCCAGTTTATATGATGATCATCGTGTCTATATCGCACCAACGAGATTTGCGGGTGGCATTCCCTATAAGTTACATGAAGCTGCATCCTATGGAATTCCTATCGTGGCGTCAAATTTATTGGTGGAACAACTGGGATGGCAAGATGAAAGGGATATTCTTGCAGCCTCCACGGATAATCCGGAATTTTTTGCCTCGCAAATTATTAGGTTGTACCAGACGGAGGAATTATGGAATCAACTGCGTCAAAATGCCCTTGATCGTATTGCTCGCGAATGCAATCGTGAACGGTTTAAGGAGCAGTTGCAGTCAATTTTATCAAAAGTTATTTTACACAGGTGTTAAAAGGTTCATATGGCTATAAAATCAAAAAATAAATTTCAAAAAACTAAAAATGAAAAAGTAATGGTATGCAGTGGTGGACGTTATGAATCGCAGGCCAATGCGCAGATCCGTGAAGCCATTATATCAGGTTGGGAAAGTGTTTTTGGTGAAGGTAATGTAATTTCCACGAATATTGCAGGAGCCGCGGCTGCAATTGAGTATATAAAACCTAAGATTGTTTTTTCAATTGGATCATATTTGCCGGAAAGCACCTATTTTGGAGAAGTATGTCACAGGGCAAAAAAATTCGGTGCGATCACCATTTTTTGGGCGACAGAAGATCCATATGAACAAGATGCCAATTACAGAATTATTGACGATTTCGATGTAATATTTTCCTGTGATCGTTGGGGAACGAATTTTTATAATCATCCACATACCCATTTTTTACCTTTGGCAGCTTGTGAAAAGTTGCATTACCGTCCCATTGACGAAACCATTGAAAAAACGGTTGATGTCATGTTTTGTGGTGTTGCATTTGGTAGCCGCAAGGATGTCATGCGCAGCATAAAACCAGCCCTGACAAATCTAAAAGTAAAAATTATCGGCCCGGGTTGGGGTGAATTCGGGATTGGCTTTTCAGATGCCAGGATAGAGAAAGATCAGTTAATTGAGTTATATCAGCGCTCGAAAATTGTTCTTAATTTGGGTCGTAGCCTTCATTTTGAAAATAAACGGTATATGATTATGCCTTCAAACCCTGGACCAAGAACGTTCGAGGCATCTGCTGCAGGTGCTATGCAGCTTTTTCATGAAGATAATTATGCAATTCATGATTTTTATGAACGGGATGAGGTTCCGGTTTTTTCAACACGTTATGATTTTCAACAACAACTTGATAAATATTTGAATGATCCAGATTTATTATTGGAAACGGCTAAAAAAGCACAGGCACGCACTCTGCGGAATCATCTTTATAATAACCGAATTCAGACCGTTATGGAAATTTTGAAAAATGATGGATTTCTAGATTAGATTATATTTTAGAAAAATTATTTGATATCATTTATTTAAGACAGGAAAAAAATTTTAAATATGCGGGGATGTATACTCAATTTTATCATTCAGACTAATACAGGGTATATCTCAGGCGATGATGGGCAGCGTTACGAATTTAGTGGCGATGAATGGAAGGAAAATATCGTCCCTCAAAAAGGGACCTGTGTTGATTTTCAAGTCAATCAACTCGGTAGGGCTGTTGCAGTTTTTATATTAATTGATGATAAAAATGTTCATTTTATGAATAAAATTCAATCACGGACCCAATATGAACAAAAACTTGAAAACGAAAAAAACTATACGATCATAGGATGGTTTAGTAAATGCATCAGAAATTATGTTAATTTTGAAGGAAGGGCCAGAAGAACAGAATTTTGGTCGTTTCAAATTTGTTACTGGGCCGTTTTTTTTATTGGACTACTCATAATTGGCCTGTTATTTTCTGCTACCATTGTTCAAATGGATACTTCATTCGATGGAATACTAATGTTTGAGGTCTGTCTATATCTATCAATATTCTTGTGGAGTGTATTTAGCATTGTAATGTTTATTCCCATGATTTCCGTTGCGGTCAGACGTCTTCATGATATTAATTTGTCAGGTTTTTGGTTGTTGCTTCATTTCATACCCGTTGGTTCAATTGCTGTTTGGATCATGTTTTGTATTGATACTAAATATGAGGATAATCAATGGGGGCCTCCAGCAAAATTAAAATATAGATAACTGATTTTCATCCCTTTTCT
>NZ_JAXOQA010000079.1:0-6815 GCF_047307945.1 Commensalibacter sp. A3DC
TTTTTTTATTGACATAAAAAGTGATAATATGTCACATTATGCATATAAGATAATTAATACATCTTTGAACACATTAAGAAGACAAACAATGAAACACAATTCACCATAGATTCCCCTCAAGAAAAAGGAAATGACTCTAAAAGCCACATCCTGATCTTATTCACATGCTCGATGAACAAACATTATAAATTATAATTAACTTAAAGCTAATATAGAGTCATAAAAGAAACAAAAAAAGACCGAGCGGCAACTCGATCTTTTCCCTAACCCCTAGTGGAGTAAAATACAATGTATCTTATCAATACATTAAAAAAACTATTTTGTCCAGAAAATTCTTCCAGTGAAATCGACAAACGGTATGACATTCATCATTTGAATATCATTCATTTTTATGAATTAGAAATACTGGAAATGAAAAACAGGATTTGTTCATTGAAAGACAATATCAAAAAAATGGATCGTTGTGAAATAAGGATAGCCGGTCTCAATCAGGAAAGGGCGAAACATTACCGTGACCAGCGTGAGAAATATGAACGTCAGGTTAAAGAACTGCAAAACAGTATCTCCCTAAGAGAGGCGATACTTACATCATCAATCAGCTGCTAGAGAGTGAGATCGCAAAAACTAAGGGAAATAAACCGCTGACACAAGGATTTTCCAGATGGATATGATTGTGTTGCTGACAATATTGATATCCAGTTCCGCATGGTTTGGATACGCATTGTCAAACGTTATGAATAACATAAATAAACACCAGTGATTAAATGAGGTGAAATCATGAATGACAAGTTATCATCTATCGTGAAAAAATCAGCAAGAAAAAGATTCTGTTTAACTGTCAGGCAATTCGCGATAATGACAATGGTCTATATGGATGGAATTGAGGACAGTACGGGGTACTATGCAAACGATCTCAATCTATCAAGAGCGGATGTTTGCAAGGCACTCAATCGCCTGGAAGAAATACATCTTGTAAAACGTGAAAAACATTTATGCGACGATAGAAAAATAAAGGTTACAAAAACCGATACCGGTATCCAGTACATAAAAAATATTGGTGCCATTCATTAAACAAGATCATGAAAATGAAACAAGATAATACTGTTGTAAGAGATATTCCTGAAGTAGGAAAGTTAATAAAATGGTTATGAATGTAGAGGTATCATATTGCGTTGCTATATATAACAGACATTTTTATTTTTGTATTGATTATTTTTATGATGATAAACAATCAAACAAAGATAATTTGACAAAATTTTTGAAAAATTTTTCTAATAAAGAACTGTATTTGGGAATTTGTGAGGAATTTCCTGAAGAAAAAGAAGAATTAAAGGAAATACAGGATGATAGGGACGCTCTGATAGATTTTATCATGAATAAAATTGATGAAGAAATGAGCGACATATAAATAAATTTCCTTAATTCATAAAAGATCAAACAAGACAAAAAAGACTGCCGATACAATGAACGATAGAGAAGAAAACAAGATCACCAGATTTCAAAAAGATTATGAAAAACTTCTAAAAAAATACAATCTTGGTCATGTAATCAATCCAATCATCGGTTTCGACCTTATCGCCCTCATGGCCAACTTCAGTGAAAGAGAGGTTAGAAGACGGGCGAAGGACAGCGATTTCCCGCCAATCTATCAAATGTCATATAAAAACAAGGGTTGCAAATTGCATGACGTGCAGCAATGGATAGACAGCCATAAGATATGATGGAATTTTACCGTACGGAAACCAGATCATCCGCATCCCTCAAATCCCTGGTGATTATATCAGCCCATTCCTGCATCAATATTTTTCTACGGTCAAAATGTGTTGTCCTGTTATAGGATCCCTCAACCTTATTTGGATTGATATGTGCAAGTGCGAGATCAATTACAAACCTGTCCTGTGGAAACCTTTCGTTCATGATCGTGGAAAACAGGGTGCGAAAACCGTGCGGTACATGCCTTTGATAATAGCCTGCCCTGTTGATTAGATAACCCAGGGCGTTTTCACTCATTGCCTTTGAAGAATGCCGATAATTGGGAAATACATATTCAAGATGGCAACTGAACTGTCTGACAAGATTGATTACCTCCACAGCCTGACGTGACAATGGAACAATATGTTCCCGCTTTTTATCCTTCTCCCCTTTCATGCGTTCTTTCGGAATACGCCATACAGGATTTTCACCTTCAAGATTTTCAAATTCAGACCATCGTGTAAATCTCAATTCCGATGACCTGACCGCTGTAAGTATCAGAAAACGCATCGCCAGTTTCGTAACCGGATAGGCGGGTATTTTGTCAATCTGGTTTATCATGCCCACCGCTTCATCAAAATTGATAATGGCCGGTTGTTTCCCCCTGGTTATCGGCAATAGGGCAGGCCCTATGATAGATGCCGGATTGTCCTTGCATATTCCGCTCGCAATGGCATGAACGAAAATCCCGTCCAGTCTCTGGCGAATGCGGTGGGCTGTCTCTATAGCCCCCCTTTTCTCGATATCCTGCAGATTTTTCAGAATAATTTGCGGAGTCAATTCTGTAATGGGTATTCCACCCAAATAGGGAAAAACATCCCTTTCCAGACTACGGATTACATCCTTTGCATGTTTTTTTGACCAAAGAGCTTTTTTTGTGTCCCACCATTTCCTTGCCACAACCTCAAGGGTGTTTTCATAATTTGATATGGCAAGCTCTTTTTTCAACAGTTTGTCTGTATTTGGATTGCGTCCCTCACGAATTCCGTTCCTCACATCAAGTGCGGCTGATCTTGCATCTGCCAGGGACATGGATGGATAATGCCCGATTACGATCATGGATTCTTTACTGTTGAATTTATAACGAACCCGCCATGATTTTGTCCCTGATCTTGATACATTTAGATAAAGGCCATTCCCGTCATTCAGACGATATGGCTTGTCTTTTTTCCTGGCGGAATTAACCCTTGAATCTGTCAACACGGTTTGTACCCACTTTCCTTGAATTTGTACCCACTTTTGTACCCACTTTCTATCGCATAATCTGTCATGAACTGGCAAGAATATGATAGGTAAATATGGATTTTTTCAGGAAAAACAAGGTATTTGTCAGGAATTGGCAATATTCAACATATGTAACTGGCGGAGGGGATGGGATTCGAACCCACGGTACGGCTTACACCGTACAACGGTTTAGCAAACCGTCGCCTTCAGCCACTCGGCCACCCCTCCGCAAGAAGAGCCTGCCTATAACACGACGTTTGCTTTTACCGTTTCTAATCATTTATTCGAGGACTGTCAATTTCCTTTTTTAATTTTTATCAAGATAAATGCTTTTTTAAAAGCTCATTAACTATTGCGGGATTGGCTTTACCCTTCATTTCCTTCATAACCTGTCCAACAAAGAAACCAAAAAGCTTGTCTTTACCTGATTTATATTGTTCAACCTTATCTGCATTGGCTGACAGGATATCCGCAATCACTTTGTCAATTGCCGTAGTATCCGTTACCTGTCTCAAACCTTTGCGTTCCACGATATCCGCAGGCATATCACCTGTTTCAACCATATCCTCAAAAACCTCCTTGGCAATCTTACCATTGATGGTTTTATCAGCGATCAAGTCCAGCAAAGCACCAATTGCCTCAGCCTTTACAGGACTTTCATGGATTGACAGCCCCTTTTTATTCAATACGGCAAACAGTTCGCCTGTGACCCAATTAGCGGCCAAACGCCCATCCCGACCCTTTGCAACAATTTCAAAAAAATCGGCAATGTCTTTTTCAGCTACCAGAACATTGGCATCATAACGGGGCAATCCATACTCATTCTGGAAACGGTCTCGTTTTGCATCCGGCAATTCAGTCAGGGTTGCCTTGAGATGGTCAACATGAGATTGCTCAACGACCAGAGGCAGCAAGTCCGGATCTGGGAAATAACGGTAATCATGGGCGTCTTCCTTGCTGCGCATCGTACGGGTTTCCCCCCTGGCAACATCGAATAAACGGGTTTCCTGATCCACCTCTCCCCCATTTTCATAAATTTCCACATGTCTTTTGGCTTCAATTTCAATTGCCTGCATGACATACCGAATGGAGTTGATATTTTTCAATTCGCAACGCGTACGATATTCCTCACCATGCTTACGGACAGACACATTCACATCCGCACGCATTGATCCCTCCTCCATATTTCCATCACAAGTACCCAAATAGCGCACAATCGCACGGATTTTGCGTAAGTAGGCACCTGCCTCTTCCGGTGAGCGCATATCCGGCTCACTGACAATCTCCATCAAAGCAACACCAGAGCGATTTAAATCAATACAGGTCTCTTTTGGGGCAAGGTCATGAATGGATTTTCCCGCATCCTGTTCAAGATGCAAACGGGTAATACCAATCTTCTTGACCGTACCGTCATCCAGTTCGATCTCGATTTCACCCTTGCCAACAATAGGATGCGTAAATTGAGAAATCTGGTATCCCTGTGGCAAATCGGCATAAAAATAATTCTTGCGGTCAAAACGGCTTACCAGATTAATCTGGGCATTTAACCCAAATCCTGTACGAATGGCCTGATCAACACATTCACGATTGATGACGGGCAACATACCGGGAAAAGCGGCATCAACAAGACTGACCTGCGTATTGGGTTCACCACCAAAATGCGTGGAGGCACCTGAAAACAATTTGGCCTTACTGATAACCTGGGCATGGACTTCAAGACCAATAACAACTTCCCAGGATCCTGTTGACCCTTCAATCACATAACTCATAGGGAAACTCCAGAACGAATGGCGGGTTTATATGTGAAATTGGCAGCTTTTTCCATTGCTGACCCAACAGCAATCAGGGTCTCCTCATCAAATGGACGACCCAGCAACTGCAAACCCAGGGGAAGACCCTGGTCATTTAACCCGGCCGGCAAGGCCAGACCAGGCACTCCGGCCATACTGGCGGGAACGGTGAAAATATCATTCAGATACATTTGTACGGGATCATCCTGATGTTCACCTTTGGCAAAAGCGGCTGATGGTGCCGTTGGTGTCAAGAGAACATCCACCTTTTCATAGGCATTCATGAAATCCTGATAGATAAGTTTGCGAACCTTCTGCGCCCGGAGATAATAGGCATCGTAATAACCGGCCGACAACACATAAGTACCCATCAAAATACGGCGTTTCACCTCTGTACCAAAACCCTCTCCGCGTGTATTCGCATAGAGTTCCTCAAGACTTTTTCCACTGACACGGCGACCATAGCGCACCCCGTCATAACGGGCCAGATTGGATGAGGCTTCAGCAGGGGCAATGATATAATAGGTGGCCAATCCGTATTTAGTATGAGGCAGGGAAACATCCACGATCTCGCAACCGGCCTCTTTCAACCAGTCAATTCCCTGCTGCCAGATTGCCTCTATTTCAGATGACATGCCAGGAGCGCGATATTCTTCTGGAATACCCACACGCAACCCCTTCAATGAACGGTTACAGGCCGCACGATAATCCGGAACCGCCCTGTCCACGCTTGTGCTGTCTTTTGGATCAAAACCGGCCATTGATTGCAACAAGATTGCACAATCCTCAACGGTTTTTGCCATGGGCCCAGCCTGATCAAGCGAGCTGGCAAAGGCAATAATGCCCCAACGACTGCACCGCCCATAGGTTGGCTTGATTCCGGTGATACCGCAATATGCTGCCGGCTGACGAATGGAGCCACCCGTATCCGTTCCGGTTGCCCCCAGAGCCATCCGCGCCGCCACGGCAGCCGCGGAACCACCAGAAGAGCCGCCGGGAACCAGAAACGCATCATCATTTTTGCGTTTCCATGGATTTTCAACGGCACCGAATGCCGAATTCAGGTTGCCGGATCCCATTGCGAATTCATCAAGATTGGTCTTGCCCAAAAAAACGGCTCCATTCCTCAATAAATTCGAGGTCACCGTACTTTCATAGGGTGGAACAAAATTTTCCAAGATACGGCTGGCGGCGGTTGTTGGAATATCCCTTGTACAAAAAAGATCCTTGATCGCCAAAGGAATACCGGTCAGTACCGGCGCATTCCCCGAAGCCAGTTTTTCATCTGCCACCTTGGCCTGACCAAGGGCGACCTCTTCCGTTACCGAGATATAGGCATTGATCCGGCTGTTTAACTGACCAACCGCCTTCAGATGATCCCGTGTCAATTCCTCCGCGCTGAATTTCTTTTGACGCAGGCCCTCGACCGCGTCTGTAATCGTCATTTCTGTCAGCATTATTCAACCACTTTCGGAACAGCATAAAAATCGGCAATACGTTCTGGAGCATTGGATAAAACAGCCTCACGGCAATTGCCATCGGTAACCTTATCATCACGCATTCTCAATTGTGCATTTTCTGCCCCAACCATTGGTTCAACCGCAGAAACATCCAGCTCGTTCAACTGCTCAACCCAGTGTATTATACCCCCCAAATCCCGGGCATAGGTTGCCAGTTCTTTTTCCTTGACGGCAAGTGCAGATAATTTAGCGACCCGTTGGACAATCTTCATGTCCAAGGAATCATCCTTTTGCTTATCAGTCAATTCTTCCCTCACAATAATAATAAAATTTCAAAATGAAAAAATCAATTTTAATCCATCTATATCAAAAGATCAAAACAAACCTTTTTCCCAAATATTCATATTAGCTATTTAAATTGGCCGGATGGGGTTACAATATTAAAGGGGGCAAAAGAATAACGGTTTGCGGAAACCAGACCGTGCAAAAAGGATAAAAAAAACTGAATGATTTTCACTCGATATTCCAGAATCTGATTCAGGAATAACTAATAAGCAAAATCACCCAGCCTGAAATTTATTGATAAAAA
>NZ_JAXOQA010000080.1:0-6551 GCF_047307945.1 Commensalibacter sp. A3DC
ATGATATTTCTGTATTGGTTGATGTCCCTATTAATGATCCTATTTCATGTATTATTGATTTTAGGTATGGCACCTTTAATTATGGTGTTTATGGAAAGGTTGAATGGAAAAATTCAGGGAAAACCTTTGGAATCATCCCAATATGTATTACAAAATATCAAAATTATATATTCACGAATTTTAAATTTTCTTTTTAAAAAAATATTGTCTGTCAATACCCTGATTTATTTAATAATTATTGGATTATTAGTAACTGTGGCAATATCTATTCCTATATTTTCAACAAATATCCTGGTTAACAATAATTCCGATTTTATCTTTGTTACGATATTGTTAATATTTGTACCTTTTTTGATATTTTTTCTTGTTTTTCAAGATTGCTCACTGCTATGTTTCAAAAAATCGCAGCGGATTATGTTCCAAACTTTCATGTATATTCCTGCAATTTTACAGATCGCTATGGTTTGCCGTTTAAATACAAAAAGTACAGAACTTTCGCATATTGTACTTTTTTTTCATAATTCCACAAGTTTGATAAATTTGGCCCTATGTCCTCTTTTTATATGTGCATGTTCTCTATTTTTTCTTGTTCTAGATATACCGGATTTTGTGAATTTTATTGAGAAAGATGGGTTTGATGGAGACGAGAAGGCAATCTTGTTTTATATTTCTAGTCTCCAGTTTCTGATCTGGCTATCCCTGATTGCGTTTTTAATATGGCCCCAGAGTATTGCCATCTTTGATTTACAGACAAAATCCTTGATGTATTGGTTGTTAACCGCTTTTTTTGGATTATTGGCATGGAGTGGTAAAATTGTCATAGAATGTCTTGTAATTTCTATAATGAGAAATTTCTTATTTTTGTCCAAGGGTTATTACAAAATTGGTATCGCAACAGTATTGAATTTTGTGGCCGTTGTCATTTATTTTGCAGGTTTGGGCGGAATATAGAATGGTATTTGCCTTTTTTATGAGTCTGCTATTACTGATTACGATAAGCGGCATTTCCTCGTCTTCGTTACAGGCAGTTATTCATTCTATACTGACGGGATGCTGTCTTTTATCTGGTTGGCAGAATGCACTTAACAGTAAAATTACGTTATTGAGTTTTTTTATGCTTTTCACTGTGGCAATTTTTTTTACGGTCATTTTGAAAGGACAATATTTCCAGTATACTTTGAAAACCTTATTTACAGGATTATTCTTGACCATTCTTGCTGTTTCCCTTGTTGTCCATGTATTGCCGCCTTCATTGTTCCGCTTGGAATATGGAATAGTTTTATCTATAATTCTGGTTGGGGTATTTTATAGCATGAGCAGTCAAGCAATCGGAGGACAAATTGCTGGTATGCTATGTGTATTGAATGCTTTAACCCTTGTCGTTGGATTGAATAGTCAATTCTATGCATTTTTTACTCTTTTTGCTTTTTATGTTGTTTTTTTGCTAGCTTCTATTTTTATCATGCAACGTTTTGGACAGGTTGACTGTGTTCGGAAATGGTGATTTAGCAAAAATTTTGTATTGGAGTTGTGTTCTCTGGCCCGTGGCAGGAATCATAGGAATTTATGCCTGTCATCATCAGCGTGCAAAAATCCGATGTCATTTTATTGTAACAATAATCCTTTTTTTTATTACGGTTGCATCGGCATTTATTCATGATGATTTTTATCTTTCCGTTATTTGGAAACATGACGAGTTAACAAGTTTTTTAAGGGTTATGATCGCTATAGGTAGCATTATTGCATCAATAGTTTTGAAATTCATGGTTCCTGGCCAATTAAGTTCATCTGGAAAGCAAAAAAAATTATCCTATAGTCTCGGCCTCTATCAATTAATTATCTGTACCGCCATGATGGCTGTAGCTATTAATAATTTTTTTATAGCGCAGATTTGTTTGCATAGCATGATTTTCCTGTCTTTTTTGGCTTGTTTTATTCATGGTGGGGGAGAACAGATACAGGCGGCTTGGGAATACTTCCGCTATATGCTTTTTTTTATGATAATGGCTTTGATGGGTGTTTTCATTCTTGAGTTATCTGTTGGACAAACCTATCCCTTGTTACCCCGTTTTGGCAGTTTTATCCTGGCGTTTAGTATTGTTCAAATGATCGGGTTGTTTCCCGTATTCATCATTTTTCTACGTTTTGTCATTCATTTGCCCACTTTAATTGGCAGTATTATCTTTTTTATCATCCCAGTTGCTTTTCTCTCCTTATTCATAAGATTATTTCAAATCTCATCTTATCAAAACCCTCAATCATTTCTCATGATATTAGGGTTGATCAGTTTCATTATCATTATTATAAAGGAGAATGATGATCCTTTTTTGTATTCCCCGTTTTTGATCACTATTTTGGCAGCTTTGGCTGGTATTTTTTCCAATGGATTTCAGGGTTTATACAGTTTTTGCCTTTTCATAACCGTTCTGGTTATTTATGCACCGTTAGGGTATATTCTTCGAAAAAGTCCTTTTGCTGTGGATTCTAGAGGTTGGTTTGTCATTGCCATATCTGCATTTCCGCCATTTGGCATATTTTTTGCATGTGCAATTTTGATTGCGAGTTTGTTTGCACAGTTTCCCTGGTTGGGATCATGCTTGTTTTTATTGTTTTTTGTAAGAGGCTTTTTTCTGTTTAAAAAAAATAATATTCAATTATTTTCTCGAAATATTTTTACAAAAGAGGGTGGATGTTTATTGAGCATGATTTTTTTACCCTCTTTGGTTATTCCTATCATTGCCAAATATTGGCTATTTCAAATTGCAATGCAGTTTATACAAAAGTGATTGTTTCTGAAAAATGGTTGATAAAAAAACATTTGTTCAGCGTTCCCTAAAATTAATAGATTGTCTTAAAAATCATCAAACAGATAGTAGGTTTTTCATTTCTCTTGATGAACAAGAATGGACGGAGATGCTTGCGGCATTAAAAACTGATCGGCTTATGTTTCTTACGATGTGGTGTAAGGAGGATACTGTTTTTGTTTTATTTCTTGAGAATGGATACAAGCCCATTGGCGTTCGTATTTCCGCATCAATGAACCGTTATCTGGCCTTGTCTTCTGTAAGACCCGCTGCCATTATATATGAAAGAATGATCTGGGAGTTATGGGGTAAGGAAGCAATGAATGCTGTTGATTTACGCCCATGGTTGGATCGGGGTTTATGGAATAATTGCTGGCCATTGTCAGAAAAACCAGGGCCTGTCTTATGGCCTCCAGAAAGACAAGAAAATCCATCTGTCTCTCATTTACTGAATAATGGAGGGGAGATAACGGTTATTGATCCCTCCAATGCGACAGAAAAATTGCCTGTGCTGTGGCGTTTTCTTAATATGGGTGAGCGGATTATCCGAGCTGAATCAGTGTACGGATATACGCATAGAGGAATTCTATCCAATCTGTATAATAGAAATAGTTTGGAAATATTACCTTTAATAAGCCGTATTAACGCACTTGATTCCGTTGCGCATCAGATTGCCTTTTCTCATGCGATTGAAGATATTGCAAATTTTGTCCCTTCCTTGCCTGTTTTGAGAAAACGTATCTTATATTCTGAATTATCCAGAGTTGCAGCCTATCTGCTTTATTTAACACGCTTATTTCGCGTGTTAGAAGTAGAGTTGGTTGCCAGCCGGTGTGATCTGGCGCGTGAACTTCTTATGCGTTGGAATATACATTATTTTGGGCATCGCTGGTTAATGGATTGTGTTTTTCCTGGTGCCGTTTTTTTAGGGCAAGAAAATGATAAAAAAAGACATTTTCCTAAAAAAATTAAATATTTGATTGATCAGGCATTTAATTTGGCTATAACCTTGCCTGGTCTGGGTGACTATCTTCAAAATATGGGAATTTTATCTCTAAAAAAAGCGATTGATTTCAATATAGGTGGAATTGTTGGGCGGGCTTCCGGACGGGATGTGGATTTGCGTCGGTACATGTCTGAATACCGGTTGGAATGGCTGCCACCTCCGAATTTTACAAAAGGGGACGTTGATGCACGTATGCAGTCATGGTTTGTTGAGATAAAAACATCGTTAAATATAATCGATATACTTCTAAAGGAAGAAAATAGCGAGGAAGCGTTCAAATCCTCTCAAGAAATTATTATCGAAAAATTAAATGGGGAAGGGATTGGTGTTTGTGAAGGGGTACAAGGGGATTTATGGTATTATGTGAGATTAGAAGCGGGGGTTATAAAAGACGTATTTATACGTGATCCTGGTGCCAATCAGGCCTATGTCTTGCAAGATGTATTAAAAAATGAACATTTTGATAATCATGTCTTGATAAAGGCGTCATTTGGTCATTTGGTAACAGGCGTAGATCTATAAAAGGAAAACTAGTGGTTTTTATTAAATCCTTGATCGATTCATTAACTGGAAAAATAAAACCTGTTCAAAAATTTGCCGGTCAAAAAAAACAGGATATACATGTATTTCATATTGGATGTGGAGACTGCAATGGATGCACGTTTGAACTGCAGGCCTTAAAAGGGACCGCATATGATATAAAAGATGCGGGGATAAAATTTGTTGGACATCCTGCTGATGCAGACTTGTTGTTAATATCAGGGCTGATTACTCGTGCTATGCTTCCTTATATTGAAAAAAGCTGGAAATTGATTGCTAAATCAAAAGCGATTGTAACAATTGGATCATGTGCAATTAACCGACATATTTTTGCAAGTAATTATGCGATCTTGGGTGAAAATGTTGGTGACGAGGAATGTATTTTGCAAATTGAAGGATGTCCGCCTTTACCTTCCACAATTATGGATTGTTTAATGAAATTGAAACGGAATACGTCTTCTAATTTTTATTCAAAAAGTCCTCCCCCTTTTTCGTCTTCACAAGAATTGTCTGGGCATCAGCTTTTAGACGATGGTAACTGCGATAACTCAGCGGAATTAGACCCAGATATAAAATCCCGCTTAAAGCCAATGTTCCCCAAGGATCTGCTACCAGAATAGTTGCGAAGATGCAGGTGCTTAAAAATATAGGCATGACGTAAGAAGTGGGAATTTTAAAATTTTTGAATGACCAGATTGGTAAGGTAGAAATCAGCAAAAAAGATGTTATGACTAAAATTGTAATTGTCAGGATTTCGGAATGGGCGATGGAATTAAGAAAATCAATTTGATAATGCTTGCTTTCCAAGCCAAGAAAAACAGGAAATAAAACTATTCCAGCACCTGCCGGGGCAGGGACACCCGTAAAAAAATTGCTGGCATATTGAGGTTTGTTATCATCAAGTGCGGCATTAAATCGTGCCAGGCGTAAAGCCATGCATACCGTAAATATTGCACAGGGAATAAAAGAATAATCCCCTCCATTTTTGAGGGACCATAAGTATAAGACAAGACTTGGAGCAACCCCGAAGGACAAAAAATCGACAAGGCTGTCCAATTCTGCACCAAATCGACTTGTACCACGTAATAAACGGGCAATTCGCCCATCCAACCCGTCAAAACAGGCAGCAATCAATATGGCGATAACAGCCTCATTGAACCTTCCATGAATTGCACTGCGAATACTGATCAGACCGGCACACAATCCAAGAATTGTCAATAAGTTTGGAATAATCCGATTAAAGGAAATTCCCTTGACTCGGGGACGAATTTTTTGTCGTAACATTAATTTATGTTCTGGGTTAAAAGAGCGTTTATAATTTTGCAACAATCGTTTCGCCGCCGATCATGGTTTGCCCAACCTCAATGCAGGGTTGACACCCATCGGGCAGGTAAAGATCCACTCTGGAGCCAAATCGGATCAACCCATAAATATCACCCATATTAAATTGTTGATTTATATCGGCATTACATACAATTCTTCTGGCAATCAATCCGGCAATCTGAACAACAACCACCTTTTTTCCATCTGGTAAAGTTATGCAAATTGCGTTGCGTTCATTATGTTCTGATGCTTTATCCAGTGAAGCGTTAAAAAATTTTCCCTTGATATATGATCGTGCGGTAATTTTTCCAGCGACAGGGATGCGTTGTAAGTGGACGTTGAAAATGGAAAGAAAAATAGAAACGCGCCAGACCGGTTTGTCACCCAAACCTAAATCAACAGGAGGGGGAATATAGTTTATGGCTGAAACGGTTCCATCTGCTGGGGAAACAAGAATATCATTTTTATGGGGGATAATTCGCTTGGGATTACGAAAAAAATACCAGCAAAACCCAAAAAATAAGCTTCCTATAAGACCAATTAAATGTCCGATCCGAGCATGAATGCGATAGCCAATAAAACTTATCAAAGCAGAGATGCAGAGAAAAGGATATCCAGCTTTGTGCGGTTTACTAATATTTGTTCGGATTGAATGTAAAATAGACATCAGGGAATTCCTTAGGGGATGGTCGTTTGTTATTTTTACAATTTTCTTTTGCGATTCCAGTTGGGTTTCGGTAATTTTTGTTTTAAAATTCTTTTTTTCGAAGCGGAAAAGATTGTAATCGGGGCATAGAGTTTTTTTCGGATTTCAATCAGATGGTATTCTCCTCCAAAGGGAATGAAAAAATGACCTAAAAATTCTAACAGCTTATTTC
>NZ_JAXOQA010000081.1:0-6339 GCF_047307945.1 Commensalibacter sp. A3DC
GTCTGTTTTTATTGCCAGTTGTCAGGATGATTGTTCAGATGCATAGTTTCTAAGTAATTTTAATTGTATTTTGCAATAAAATTAAGATTGATTATCAATTTTACATAAAAATATAATTATTTATAGATAAAATCTATAATTTAATAAGTATATAATTTTTAAATCATAAACATTAGTCTATATAAATTTAAAGGAATAGGATTCTATGAAGCTTCATGATATGGTGCGAAGTATGATTGGAATTGTAAATCCTTCTATTACAGGATCGTTATTTCGTTCAAAAGGTTATATTCTAAAAGGAACTCGACAAGAGGCTGTTTATGAAGATCCTGAACCTATTGAATTGCAAGTTCAATCTTTAAAAGGCGATAAGCTGATTCATGGTCATTATGCCAGTGAACAAAATGAAAAACGTGTGGTTTATGCTAATGGACAACTTTACGGCATAGATCGTGTAAGAGGTGTCGGTGGTGATCTTTTGGAATTTCTGGGGCGACGCTGGTTGGTTGTTCAAAGATTAGAAGAGTGGGAAATGTCTGGCTGGTGTAAGGTTTTGGTCGTAGCTCAACTTGATCAACCTGAAAACGATCAAGGAGAACTGGTTATCTATGCTGATGAATAAAACTTAATACATTTTATTGTTATCATGTCATGAATTATTTGTAATAAAAAAGTTTGTCTAGGGTAATTTATTGGAAATTAAATTGACTTTAATTGTAAGATATATTTGTTCTACTAAAATTTATAAGAAGTATTTGCTCTTGTATCATCAATAATATTTTATTCTGAATAAAATTTATTTTTTCAATATCATATACTTATAATTGCTTTCTAAAATAAAGTTTAATAACCTTGATTATAAAACAATTTAAGCAAGGGGCAATAACATGGATGTAATTGCATTATTTAAAGCGGTTATGGTCGGTTTTTTTAGTTTTATGATAGCTGTCGGTGCTGTTTTATCTGTGGTCTCGGCGATTACGAAACAATCTATTACAATGCCTAAGCATGTAAGAAAATTACCGGCTTTTTTAATGTTTGCTGTTATTTTATTGGGAGGTTGGATATTTATTTATTTGGGATTTATCTCCCTGCCGGCAGATAATAGTGTAACGACACAACAAATGATGATGATTTATGCTTATTTATTTGCCTTAATTCCTTCTGTTGCCTTGATGCTTGCATCTTTCGTTTATTATCTTGATGTAAGAAGTGCGGCAAAAAAAGAAGGAAAATCTTAAAATAATAACAAGTTTTCCAATCTTCATGCAAACAATTGAACCACCTTTTTGGGTGGTTTTTTATTCTTAAACACATTCCAAATTAAAAATTAATTATTTCTCATAAATCATTCAAACATTCGAAGTTCAGGCATGCTTGAACTAAGCCTAAATTGCCTGAAACAGGGAATACTAAAATTGGTGTTCGATAATTTTATAAACCAATTCACTATGATAAGGATTACAAATTAATGTCTATACCATTAAATAATATTGTAAGAATTAATCCAAAGGTTTTATCCGTAGGGAACAAGGGAAATGACCTATTTGGTTTGATGCTTACAAGAAAAGAGAATGTTATTCCTGCGGGGATTACATCCATATTTGAAAATGCTGAAGAAATTGGAAAATTATTTGGTTATGATTCAATGGAATATAACCTGGCAACAGTTTATTTTGCTGGATTTACAGATTCTGATCGTGTTGCAACTCAGCTTTATATGGCTTTATACGCTGAAAACAATACAAGCGCTGGTTTGATTGGCGCAACAATGTCGGCTGTCACTTTGGAAGAGTTAAGATCTTTTAAGGGTGATTTACAGATCGTGGTTGATAATAATGAAAAAAATATAGCTGATCCAGATTTTAGCTTTATCAATAGCTTTAGTGAAGCGGCAACAATTTTGGAAAATTTGTTGGGAGTTTCTGTTGTTTATTCATCTGGAAATCAATCCTTTATTATCACATCCGGATTAACCGGACACAATTCTTATGTAAGTTTTGCAACAGGGCAATTGGCTGATCTATTGAGACTTTCAGAAAATCAAGGGGCCAGTTTATCACCCGCAATTGAATCTCCTACACCATCAAGTGTTATTAATACTTTGAGAAAAGAAAACCTAACTTTTTGTTCCGTTTTTCTGACTTGGGAACCTGATGAGGCAGAAGCTCTAACTTTTGCAAAATGGGCTGATTCTATGAAGGATGATGTATGTGTCATTCTTTCTGATAGTTCAAATAAAGCGATAACGGCCAATACCGGAACTTCATTTGCTGAAAAAGTATACTCAGCAAATTACGAGGGTGTTGTATGTGTTTATAACAGTCTTGCACTTTGTGCTTTTATCGCAGGTTATCCTGCGGCATGGGATCTTGAAAAAACCGATGGACGATATAATGCCGCTTTTCGTCGTAGCAGCTTATTAAAAGCCAATGTAACGAATGAAGACATTGCCTTGGCACTTAAAGCGAATGGTTATAATTTCTATGGCGTGTGGGCATCAGCGTCAAATGATTTTGTCTTTATGATGGAAGGTAAAATTTCAGGACAGTATTTATGGTTGGATAGCTGGTATTGTCAGGTATGGATGCGTCGTTATTTTCAAAATTGTTTTATAAAAACCCTATTAGCCAAAGGACAGATTCCATATAATAATGAAGGTAAGGGAATTTTAAGTGCGGCAATCAAACCCGCAATTGATGATTTTATTAAGTTTGGTGCAATACGTTCTGGTATTTATTTATCTGAAGATCAAACGCAAAGTCTTAAACAGGCTGGTCTTAATTTATCTCAAATCAATAATATAACGGCTGTGGGTTATTATCTGAAAATTGATATGGGTAATGTAACACCACAAACCCGCGTTCGTCGTGGTTCGCCTCCCATTAATTTTTGGTATACCGATGGTCAATCCGTTCAACAAATCAACATGAACAGCATAGAGTTACAATAAAATGGCAATAAATAGAACAATTACATCAATCAATACAAAATTAACGCTCATTGCAAGTAATCCATGGGTAAATAATAATATAGCGGATAAAGTTGGTTTGGGATCAACAGCATCAGGTTTTGTTTCACCCTTGATAGGCGTACCATTAAGCTTGGAGGGGTTGACGTCAGATTCACCGTTCAAATTTTCCTCGAAAAGTTTAGTTGAAACAGTAACATCTTTTGAAGGTACTGTTTATGGAGGTTATTTGCCTGATGCGCATCAAGTTGAGCTGGAAATTAATTTTGTCGCAGCTTCTAGTTCTTTGGCAATTTTGCAATCACTGGCAAAAGTAATGCAGGTTCAAAGGGAAGCTTTGAAATTTAATGGAACAATGATTATTCCTTCTTTAGGTAAAAATTATAATTTGAATAATGGCTATCTGACTCAGTGGCAGGCTATACCCAACCATCAAAAAACATTAAGTGCCGTTCCTTGTAAATTTATTTTTGAATCTGTTGATGAAACTGTAGAGGTCTAAGTTTATGGCACGTCGCTCAGTTGAATTAAAAATCCAAGAACCTGGTCGTGATCAAGGTAAATTATTTAAAATCACCGAAATGTCTGCTTTTGATACAGAAGAATGGGCTGAACGCTCGATTAATGCGATTTTAAGAAATGCTAATAAAGAGGATATATCGTTTTTAATACCTTTAGTTTACACTTATGTGCAAGAAGCAACAATAGAATCAAGTTATGAAGAGTTAATGGAGAAAAATGATGAAGGAATGGTAAAAATTCAACAAGCTACTGAAAAATTAGCTGTATATTTGTCTTCATTGTTTTTCAGTTTGCCTTATGATGATTTAAAAATTGTAGTTAAACCCTTGTTTGATTGCTGTAGTATTTATTTGAATCCTGGTCAAAATGATTTGGTAGAGCCAATTTTGAATAATCCTAATCATTATATTGAAGAAGTTTCTACTATTATCGCTTTAAAACGGGAGGCATTTAAGTTACATACGGATTTTTTTACGAGAGACGCCAAGCGGTACTTAGACCTTTTCATAGTTTCGATGGAGCAATTACAGAGCAAAAAGGATATCGATACTACCCAAACATCCCTCAATCAATCGGAGAGGTGATTACTTCAGGTTTTGCTACGCTAAAAGAATTACAATCTGTTTATAGCGTGCGAGATTTGTACCAATTTTTAGAAATAATTTTAATTAATCAATATAATGAAATGATAGCTTCCGAATATATTAAACGGAAGAGTGAACTTGATGAAGTTCTATAGCCATTGCTATAATTTAAGGAAAAATAGGTATGGATAATTCTAATCAACCAGATAATCAGATACAACAATCCTTGTTGGATTCAGTTGCAAAGATGGATCAGGCATTAGAAAAATTTTCTTTAGCTTTTTCTACACATTCATCAGATAATCCGGAATCTTCATCAATCCTTTCAACAAATTTACAAATCATAATTGATAATCAAAATTCTGCGAATGAAAAACTTGATAACTTAAATCAGTTGAATAATTTGTCTAAATTAGGAAAGCTAGATAAACTTGATGATTTAGATATTTTGAAAAATTCATTATATGAAAAGTCCGATCATGATGGAAAGGGAGAATCATTTCTTGCTGCGGTAAGCAAATTAGAAAATTCTTTTGATAGTTTTAAGGGAGCAATTTCCGAACTGGCAGATCGTTTCTTAACGATAAGGGACATAAGTAATATTACAGATGATAATAGTGCAATGCAACAAATGGCTAGCATGACAAATTCATCTGTATCGGATGTTTATCAAGCTGTGAATGTTGGTAATCGTTATGGGGCGAATAAATCTGAAAGTTTGATGTTTTATAAAGAAATGGCGAATATAAATTCTGCCATTTCCACCAATAAAACAAATAGTTTACTTAATTATCCAGAATTACAAGAATTAGATAAGGTAGCTCCCAGTCAGCGAGTTTTACAAAGGGGTGATGACAAGGGGCATAATTTTACTGCACTTGAGCGCTTGGAAAATATTCGTAAGGCTTTAGCCACTTTACAAAAAGTTAATCCGGATCGTGCAAATATTATTGCTAGAAAATTGGCTCATGACAATGTTCATATTTATGATCAATTGACTGCGCCTGAACATGATATTATTGATGCCAAATCAAAAAGAGTTCAAACCCATGGATATCAAAATATATTTTTAGAAGAACAAAAAAATTCTAATTTAGAAGGAAATAACGAAACCAATCAAATTTTATCAGAAGCGTCAAACGCTAGTGCAAAATTAGATAATATTAAAAATCAAAATAACTTATTAGCAGCTGAAAAATCCGCCGGTTACGTTATAAATAAATCGAATTTGGAAAGTGATTTATTAAAAAGGCATGGAGATACAATCGCTTCTGCAAAATCAAAGATAGCTATTACAAATGATGTTAATGATAAGATTGATCTATTAAAAACTGTTTTTACCGCGGTTATAAGTTTTGTAGCAACAATTGCGACATTTAAAGGAGTTTTAGGAAAGGGTGGTTCAGGATTGGCAAATATTGCCAAATCCTTACTGAAGAATGGTAGTAAAGCTGATAAATTTATTTCTAAAATACCTGAAATTGGTGCTATAGGTAAAAAAGCTGGTGGATTAGGTAAAATATGGAATAAAGTTTCTGGTATAAGTGCTTTCAAAAAGGGAAATGGTTCCGTTATAGGGAGTATTGGTCATACAGCTTTGAAAATTCCGGGAATATTCGGATTAACTGGAGGAGTAAAGGCTGTTGGGGATGAGTTAGAGCATGTTGTAACTAAGATTCCTCATTTTGGTAATGCTGGTCGCATGATGGGAAAAGTTGCAGCTTTTGGTGCACGTCATATATTACCTAAAATAGCAGGTTTATTTGCTGGGCCTGCTGGGTGGGCTTTTGATGCGGTGTCATTAGGTTATGATTTGTATAGTTTGTATAACTACATGACAAGTAAAAATAGTAAGGCTGCATCTCCTTCTTTGAAAAAACCAATACTCGCTTCTTCTAAGGTTAATCAGTCAGGCAATACCATCGCGGTGGGTGTGGGTGGTATAGCTGTTGGAATCGAAGCATATAAAGCCTATCAAGGTACGATTGGTAATTCACAAAAACATTCTTTATCATCAGGTAATGATAATGTTCAAATGAGTAAACTACTGGCAAATGATGGACAAATAAATAAGGTTAATCCTTCTTTTAATAAGATAATAAATTGCATGACTAATAATAATCAGCAATATCGAATTAATATTATTGTACAACCCTCAAGTGCTGATCCCATGATGATAGCACAACAGATAAAACAGCAATTGAGCCTTAGTTTTCCATTTTCTAACGCGGTACAATCTTATAAAGCTATCAATTGTTAAAA
>NZ_JAXOQA010000082.1:0-5831 GCF_047307945.1 Commensalibacter sp. A3DC
CAATTACCAAGAAAAATTAAATGCTTGAGAAATTTAAATTTTTTGCAATAAAGCCAAACTTTCAATACAGGCTGCTACAGCCTCACGACCCTTATTCTCCTTATTTTCTTCAGAACGGATTTGTGCCTGTTCCGAAGTATAAGTGGTTAAAACACCAAAACTGATAGGAACTTCTGTATGCAAACTGGCCTGCATCAATCCGATAGTTGCACCCAGACTGATAAATTCAAAATGCGCTGTATCTCCCTTAATTACACACCCCAAACATACAACACCATCATATTTACCTGACTTGGCCAGTTTTTGTGCGATTAAAGGCAATTCAAAAGCTCCAGGTGCATAATATAAATCTTCTTGATAAAAAGGAATTTGATGTTCAGACAACCATTCCTGTGCTCCTTGACACAATCCATTCGTTACTGTTTGATTAAACCGGCTAACAACTATTGCGATCCGTGGTGGCTTGGAAAATGAAAATTTCTGTATTGATTGAGGAGCTTGTTTTATCATGTAAAAACCTTTATTCACTAGTTATAAACTCTAACTGAAATTTATATTTCAGATAAATGGGTTAAAAGATGCCCCATACGATCTCGTTTTGTTTTTAAATATTGACTGTTAAAAGGGTTAGCATCAATTTCCAATGAAACACGATGACGAATTTCAAAACCCTGTTTTTTCATCATTTCAACCTTGTTCTTGTTATTCGTCATTAAATTTAAAGATTTGATACCAAGTTTTCTTAAAATAGCACCAGCAACTTTCCAGTCACGCATATCAGTCAAAAAACCCAATTGATGATTCGCTTCGACCGTATCAAACCCTTTTTCCTGTAATGCGTAAGCCTCAATCTTATTAAAAAGCCCTATTCCACGGCCTTCATGACCGCATAAATATAACAGAACACCACATTCGGATTCACCAATCATTTTCAAGGCCTGATGTAATTGGGGACCGCAATCACATCGCAAAGAACCAAACACATCCCCTGTCAAACATTCTGAATGCAGACGAACCAAGGGAATTTGTTCATTGGTTTGATGAAATGGAAAGTCCCCTTTCATAACGGCCAGATGTTCATTACCCTTCAAGTCTATGAATGCCTGAACCTTAAAATCCTCTCCACCATAACAATTGGGTAAATGGGCTCTTGTTCCCGCTTTCACCAATGAAGATACAGAATCCAATTTTTTCGCGTCATACTGTTCACGCCAACGTATAATTTCAGCAATTGTAACGATTGGAATACCATATTTTTCAGCAAACTGACGAAGCTCCGGCATTCTTGCCATTGATCCATCATCTTTGACAATCTCACAAATTGCGGCAATAGGCTTCAATCCAGCGATTTTTAATAGATCAATTGAGCCTTCCGTATGTCCATTTCTGGATAAAACACCATTAGGATCGGCAATTAAGGGGAAAACATGACCGGGACAAATAATATCCTGCGCAGTGACGCAATCCCTTGCAACCACTTCAAAGGTTTTTGCACGATCCGAAGCAGAAATACCTGTTGTAATGCCCTCTTTTGCTTCTATAGAGACTGTAAAAGCTGTCTCATGTGGTGAGGTATTATGTTGAACCATTAATGGTAAACGAAGTTTCTGCGCCAGCTCACGTTGTAAAGGCATACAAAGTAAACCTTTGGCATTCGTAATCATAAAATTAACGATCTCAGGCGTTACAAATTGCCCGGCAGCAACCAGGTCACCTTCGTTTTCACGTCCCTCATCGTCAACCAACAAAACCATCTGCCCATTTTGCAAGGC
Source organism: Commensalibacter sp. A3DC (assembly GCF_047307945.1). Classification (NCBI taxonomy): domain Bacteria; kingdom Pseudomonadati; phylum Pseudomonadota; class Alphaproteobacteria; order Acetobacterales; family Acetobacteraceae; genus Commensalibacter; species Commensalibacter sp. A3DC. Next base: position 1,773 of record NZ_JAXOQA010000082.1, read on the forward strand.
AGAAACAGCACGTTTTAATTCCGCACTTAAAGTTTGATTCACTTTTGAACTTGACATAGATTTTCCACGTATTTTGAAATGATATCAACCTCGATATTGACAATGTCATCAACCTTTAACAAACCGAGCCGTGTATGGTTCCAAGTATGCGGAATAATCATCAAATCAATCAGGAACTCATTTATTCCGTGATTTTCTTCAGCTGTTTCTTTTATCCCGTTAATAGTTAAACTGACACCATCTATGGCTATTGAACCTTTTTCCACAACATACTTACGTAATGAAGAAGGTAAAGCGACAAATAATTGATGTGCCTCACCTTTCTGTTCAATTTTGAAAATACGGCCAGTTGCATCTACATGCCCCTGAACAATGTGACCAGAAAGCCGGGTGGAAGGTGTTACGGCCCGTTCCAGATTTACTTTCATATTTTCAATTAAAACATATAGATTTGTACGATCTAAAGTTTCTGAACTGATAAAAAAGGAAGCTTCATCATTCGTACCTAGTTTTGTCACCGTCAAACATACACCATTTACGGCAACACTTTCACCAAGAATCAAATCTGGTATACCAGTTTTAATCTTAATTTCCATAGCTTGAATTTTTAAATCCTGCTTTTCATATTTAACAGCTGAAACAACACCAAGAAACTCTATGATACCAGAGAACATAATGTGCCCTCCTTTCTTTTCGAAAAGTCAACAAAATTGAAATGGGATAAAAGTAATCGCGTAGGTGAAGCAAGATGGTTAGAAATTAACTTTAACTGATCATCCCCTTTATTTTGTTTTCGAAATATAAGCCATTCATCCCAAAGTTTCTTTTGACGAATGACTTGCAATAACTGTGGCCCTCCTTCAACCATCCCCCACAATATATTATGATTATGTAATAAATATGGTAGATTATCAATTTTCGAACATGTAACAAGAGAAAAATTATTTTTTTCAGCATTTTTGATATAATTTACGGGGACAATTTCCTCTAGAGGCTTTTGCTGTTTAGTGCAAATAATCAACAAGCGTTTTCGATCCGGGTGATCAGGGACATAGCGCACGGTGAAAGATGGATTATCCTCTTTAATTGTATTCACACCTGTTATAATCGCCTCAGTTCCACGCCGCAATTGATGAGCCTGACATAGGGATGTAAAAGAGGTGAATGTCTTTTTCCCTATTGGTGGGATCATGGAGCCTGCAACATCAAGAGCTTGTTTAACCGTTATCCAGGCTTTCCCTCTTGTCACAGATTGAATAAACGGAGCAATAAGATCCTCACATTTTTTTTGCCAGTAAAGAGATTTTTTACCGCAAAGATCTCTTAACAAAAAAACTTCTTTGCCGCCTTGTCTTAACCGTTCATTACCAGCACCACAAACATTAGGATTGGGATCAGCAACTCCCACCCATATACGACGGGCCGGAGTTCGCAATAATGATTCAGAACAAGGTGGCGTACGCCCTATATGGTTGCAGGGTTCTAACGTTACTATAACATCATGAATTTTATCCCAAACACCTGCAACACGACATTGCCGCAATGCCAACGCCTCGGCATGTAGCTTACCTGCCTCATGATGGGCTGCAGCAGCAAGGATTTTACCCTGTTGATCTAAAATTACACAACCAACAGGAGGATTAGGCGCTGTCTGCCCAACATAAAGTAAAGCTTCGCGTATAGCATATGAAAAAGCATTAGAGATTGCTTCGGGTAAATCAATTCCCTCATTCATTTTTAATTGTTCAGCCTGTGAAACCGAACCTAAGCGTGCTTGCATTTCTAGTTCCTATCTCTAGACGCACGCGGGCACTCCATAACATACCTTCTTCACGTTATTAACGAAACGTAAAAGGTAAATTATATCGTTCTTTCTCATCCGGACTGTAACCGTCGGCTTTGGAATCGCACCAAAATCTGCTTGACCCTGCATTATTACAATACAGGCGCTCACGGGCTTAAGAACAAGATATTCTCTTACCGTCGGTGAGGAATTACACCTCGCCCCAAGAACGTCGTTATTTAATTATCATCCATTTACTGGACATCATTAAGATAAGCATTTTCATTCTTGTAATCAAGTTTTTTCAGGATAAACACCCATTTTCCCGATGATAAATATTTTTTGATACTTAATTTTAAACATATTGTCTTTCCGAAACCCTAGCCCATTGTTGATACTGACCGTATATCCGTTCGTATTGTTCAGATAAATGCAAATCAGGTTTATAGATCTTGGATATAGGACTGGACATATGGTGCTGAGCTTCCAAAACTGAAGAATACACTTTTGCAGCTACGGCCCCTAAAATGGCGCCCCCCAAAGCGCAACACTGTTCAGAGGCTGACACTTTTATTTCACGTTTCATAATATCGGCACATGTCTGCATTATGATTGATGATTTTTTTGCAATTCCGCCAATTGCAATAATTGTGTTAATAGGTATATCCTGTTCTACAAAACATTCCATAATAGCCCTTGCACCACAGGCAGTGGAAACTATCAAGCTTCCAAAAACCGCAACTGCATCAGTGGCCAATGTTAATCCTGTAATTGTTCCTTTTAAACGCTGATTGGCATAAGGTGTTCGACGCCCATTAAACCAGTCAACTGCAATCGGTAAATATTCTAGATTCTTATTTTTATACCATTCTTCAGCTAGATTATTTAGTAAATCATGCTCAATTTCATAAAATTCTTGCAAATGTGTAAAATTATTACGTGCATAGAATTGCAAGGGCCAGCCTAAAAAACGTTGAAACCACGCAAAAATATCACCAAAAGCGGATTGTCCCGCCTCGAAACCGATATATCCCGGGACAATACTACCATTAACCTGTCCGCATATCCCTTTGATAAACCTACCTTTTACCTGCTCATTTTCAGCCGTTAACATATCACAAGTTGAAGTTCCTATGACCTTTACCAGACTATAGGGTTTAGCACCCGCACCTATTGCACCGACATGGGAATCAATTGCCCCGCCTGAAACCGTCACATTTTCATTTAAACCAAGTTTTTCCGCCCACTCCTTTGTTAACTTGCCAACAGCCATATCAGCAGTATAAGTCTCTTTAAATAACGGATAGGGTAATTCTTCAACCAGTACAGGATCTAGGTCTTTAAAAAACTCATAGGAAGGTAAACCGCCCCATTGTTCATTCCAAAGGCATTTATGACCAGCCGCACATCTGTTTCTTTTAATTATATGGGGTAAGGTTGTGCCTGTCAGCAACGCGGGAATCCAATCTGAACATTCAACCCAAGATACTGTGGCTTTTTTAACAGCCTCGTCATTTCTGAAACTATGCAAAATTTTTGACCAAAACCATTCTGATGAATAAACCCCTCCACATCCTTTTAAAAAAACAGAATATGCTGGTTTTTGACATAATCGATTAATTTCTTCCGCCTCTTCAATAGCGGTATGATCTTTCCATAAAATAAACATTGCATTTGGATTTTCTGAAAAATCAGGCCGTAACGCAAGAATTTGACCATGCCTATCTAATGGTGCAGGACTGGATCCTGTCGCATCAACTCCAATTGCAACAATATTTTTAGCGACACCACCCAATTGTTTTACGACTGAGCAAACAACCTCTATTAATGATTCCATAAAATCCAGAGGATGTTGCCGAAATTGATTTAGAATAGGATTACAGAACAACCCCTTTTTCCAGCGTGGATAATATGTGATACTTGCTGCAAGCTCTTCACCATTTTGACAATCTACAGCCAGAGCGCGAACGGAATCGCTACCAAAATCAAGACCTATTGCAATTTTATGAGGCATATATTGTATATCCATGGAAAATAATTGGAAAACAAAACTGTTTTCATATAATCCCCCTTCACTTCATGATTATCAATTTAATTTCAAGCAATCAAAAAAAATTGATTTTTTATTATAAAAATTAAAAATATTAACTTTTTTGTATTTTTTTCTTGAAATTAAATCTAAAATCAGGCATAGAACTGCACGTGTTGATTGTATATTGCCGGATTAGCACAGTGGTAGTGCAGCGGTTTTGTAAACCGAAGGTCGGGGGTTCAAA
>NZ_JAXOQA010000083.1:0-5731 GCF_047307945.1 Commensalibacter sp. A3DC
ATCAATGTTCTGCTTAGTATAAGACTTGGTGATGTTATCATGATTATTGATGCCATTTTTAAAATAGCCAAGGTTTTGCAGGGAAGTTATTGACGCTTTTATTTTTGAATATTTTATGACATAATGTCAATATTATTTCCAAATAAAATAATGTTGGATTAAAATGTTACGTACAGAATTCGCACAATTACGAGAACAGGCTGGGATTTCCATTAAAGATTTGGCTAATGAGGCAGGTTTTACACAAAGAACATTATATAGATGGGAAAAGGGTGAAGCCGTTCCGCGTAAGGCTGTTATGACATTATTACAAAACAAGATAGCCATTGCGGGAAATGGGCAATGCAAATTCAGGTTCATTGATCTGTTTGCGGGCATAGGGGGGTTGAGACGTGGATTTGACCGGATTGGCGGTCAATGTGTGTTTACAAGCGAATGGAATATGTATTCGCAAAAAACCTATAGGGCCAATTACGCATGCAATCATGAAATTGCGGGTGACATAACCAGGATAAGTGAGCGGGATATACCTGATCACGATATCCTGCTGGCGGGTTTTCCATGTCAGCCATTTTCAATTGCCGGCGTGTCAAAAAAAATATCCCTGGGATTGAAGCACGGGTTTGCATGTGAGACACAGGGCAACCTGTTTTTCGATGTCGCGCGTATTATCAGATATCATCGTCCAAGGTGTTTCCTGTTGGAGAATGTGAAAAATCTTGTCAGTCATGACAAAGGAAGAACCTTTTCAATCATTCGCAATGTGTTGGAACATGAGCTTGGGTATTGCCTGCACTGGCGTATCATTGATGGAAAAGGGTTTGTTCCCCAGCATCGTGAGCGTATTTTTATCGTCGGGTTTCTGGATAAAAACGATTTCAGTTTTGACACATTATCCTTGCCCGATCCGTTGTCAGGGCCCCGCCTCTCGGCAATCCTGCACCCTGAAAACGGTAGTGAAAAACCGGAAAGCCACTATACCGTGGGAAAAAAGGCCGCTGTTTCCGAAAAATACACGTTATCCGACAAATTATGGAAATATCTGCAAAACTATGCTGACAAGCATAAAAAGGCGGGAAACGGTTTTGGTTTTGGACTGTGCGATCATGACAGTGTGGCCAGAACATTGTCGGCACGCTATTACAAGGACGGATCTGAAATCCTTGTCTCACAGGGATGCGATAAAAACCCGAGACGGTTGACCCCGAGAGAATGTGCGCGGCTGATGGGGTTTGACAGGCCTGGGCAGTCAGATTTTAAAATTCCCGTTTCGGATACCCAGGCATACAGGCAATTCGGAAATGCGGTCGTGGTTCCTGTTGTTGAGGCTATTGCCAGTCATATACTTCCCCATTTGCTAAATTGATGGATGTTTCATTATTAAAATGATCGATATTGTTGATCAGAAAACCAGAAGTAGAATAATGTCGTGTATTCGTTGTAAAAATACAGCTCCTGAAATGTTTATACGCAGAATATTGCATTCACGAGGTTATCGTTACAGGTTGCATGATCATAAACTGCCCGGCAAGCCAGATATGGTTTTTCGAAAATATAATGCTGTAATTTTTATTCATGGCTGTTTTTGGCATGGGCATGACTGCCATTTGTTTAGGATGCCTTCATCAAGAGTAGAATTCTGGAAAAATAAGATAGAGACAAATAAGAAAAGGGATATGACTGCCATTTGTAATCTTAGGGAACTTGGTTGGAGGTCGATGATTATATGGGAGTGTGCCATTAAGGGGAAAAAAAAGGTTTCTGTAGAAGACCTGGTGTCTATTACCGATTACTGGTTTCGTAAATGTAATGATAATATGCAAGTTAGAGGAAAGTAAATGGCCTCATTAAATGAACTTTCTTATTGGCTGAATGAACAGAGAAGAATGGATAGGGTCTGGTATGTAAAACGTCTTTCAGCCAATGATACTTTGGCATCAGGATCTCATCAGGCTGGTCCTTACATGCCTAAAAAGCTGCTTATGGATCTTTTTCCATCATTGCAATATAGTGGTAAAAAAAATCCAAGGGTTACATTCGAACTGCGACTTGACAGTTGTCATGATATCAGGGATGTAACGGCAATATGGTATAATAACAAATGGCATGATGGTGGAACTCGAGATGAAGTGCGTATAACAAACTGGGGAGGTCAGCATTCGGCTTTGCTTGAACCTGAAAATACGGGTTCTTTGGTCATTTTTTCTTTTCAAAGACAACAGGGACGGGATGTTTCTCTTTGTAATGTGTGGGTGTGTGATCATGTAACAGAGGAAGATTTGATTGAAAATCTTATAGGAGTTATTATTCCCGGGAAACATATTATTCGATCCTGGGATAGGAATTGCTTTGAAGAAAAGAACAAAAACAATTCTTGTTGCTTGTCACCAGAGAATATACCAGAAGATTGGAGAAACAACTTTCCGACAACTATAGATATTTTAAAAAAAGTGATTGAGTTAATACCTGATATTGGTGATACTGTCGATGAGCGTCTTATTAGACGTAGAAATTGTGAATTTGAGCTTTTTAGAAATATTGAAAAAAATATAGAGTTTTCTTTTATTCGGCAGGGATTTAGTACGATTGACGCATTTCTTGAAACAGCAAAAAAAATTTTGCAAAGAAGAAAAGCACGGTCAGGTCGTTCGTTAGAGCTTCATCTTAGAGAGATTTTTTTAGAAGAGAAATTAAAGGAAGGATTAAATTTTTCATATCAACCAGAGACGGAAAATGGTAAAAGACCAGATTTTGTTTTTCCATGTGAAAATGCCTATAAAAATAAACATTTTTTATCAAAACAATTGAGAATGCTGGCTGTTAAAACAACATGTAAGGATAGGTGGAGACAAATATTAAATGAAGCGGATCGTATCCCAGTTAAACATTTGTTCACATTGCAAGAAGGGGTTTCGGTAAATCAGTTTCAGGAAATGTGTGAATCAAATGTTAGATTGGTGGTGCCAAAACCTTTAATAAATAAATATCCTTTGGAAATTCAAGGACATCTTCAAACCCTAGAATCTTTTGTGGGAGATGTGCGTTTATTGTCCAATTAATATAGATGCGAAAATTTATCGTGATAGTTTTCTGGTAAACTTATATCTTTTAAAGATAACTTATCAAAAGCGGGTGTAATTTATATATTGTGATTGCCATCTTCTCCGTTATTTAATAAATTTTTCAAGATAGAATAATAATTATTCTCAGAATCAATTTACCCGATAAGAATTTTAAATTCGTAATTTCAATATTTCATTCCATCGTGTTGTATAGCGTTGGCTCAACTGTTCCCGTTTAAGGTGCCATCTTGCCTTTTTTCTCTGTCCACCTATAAGAATCGTATGAGATCCCATTTGTTGATTAATCCTGTCGATCACTTGCATAAGACTATTATTGCGCTTGATTGATTGGTCATTTTGGGTATGGGTGAAAAAATCGAGCTGTCTTTGATTTTTATGGATGATATCCAAAAGCATTATGCCTGCTTTATGATAATGGTATTCAGCCCTGAAAATTTTACGAAGCCCTTTTTGAGCAGCCCTGATGATTTCTCGGCTATCATCTGTAGGATATGGCATGGATATGGCAAAGGAAGGGGTGTATTGTAACGATTGATCGTGAAAACGATTGGTTCTTAAAAAAACCAGAACAGCATGGGTAATGGAATGCTGTTTTCTTAATTTTTCGGCAGCTCGGCAGGTATGCAAGCGAATGGCTTCCTCAATATCAAACAGGTTGTTGGTACTTTGACCAAAACTTCGAGAAGCGACTATATTTTTTTTTGGTGTATGAAAATCTGTCAGTTCAATACAGGAAATTCCTCTTAATTCCAGAACAGTACGTTCCAAAACAACTGAAAAATGCTGTTGCATAAATTTGGGGCTGCAATTTTTTAATTGCCAGGCATTTTCAATACCCATTGCGATCAGTTTGGCATTTAAGTGACGACCGATGCCCCATATTTCAGAAATTGGTAAATTTTCAAGAATATGTCTAAAATCAGAACCATGAATATCTAGGCAGAAAATACCTTCATGTTTTTTATCTTTTTTAGCGATATGGTTGGCTATTTTTGCAAGAGTTTTGGTGGTTGACAGACCAATGGAAACAGGGATTCCAGTGTTTTTCTTAATGATTTTTTGAACATGGCGACAATAATTATTGGTTTTCTGATCCCCATTTAAATGAATAAATGCTTCGTCAATAGAATAAGGCTCAACATGATAAAAATAATTCTGAACGGTTTCAAAGACACGTTGGCTCATATCACCATAAAGTTCGTAATTGGAACTTAATAAAGTGATTTTCTCTTGTAAATCCAAAGGAATTTTAAATGCCGGCATTCCCATGGGGATGAAAGGTTTAAGCTCGTTAGAGCGGGCAACAACACATCCATCGTTATTTGAAAGAATACCAACCGGACGATTTTCCAATTTTGGATTAAAAACACGTTCACATGAAACGTAAAAATTATTACAGTCAATTAATCCAATCATTATTTTATTTATTATGGTTGAACAGTTTTTAACGATTGCGGTTTCTGAAAGAATGGATTGTATGAATGACCACTCCCCAGATCATGGTTTCTTTGTCCTTGATTTCTATAGGGGGGTAATTAGGATTGCCAGATTTCAAATAAGGGATATTGTTTTTAATTGCCAAAGCTTTACAGGTTAACTCTCCATCAACAGAAGCAATGACAATATCACCCTGACGGGGATCTAGCGATCGGTCAACTATCAAAAGGTCATGATCGAAAATACCGTAATCAATCATGGAATCCCCAGAAACCCGTATGTAATAAGTTGCAGAAGGATGATCAACCAAATGTTCTGTGAGCTCTAGTTTCCCTTCAAGATAGTCATCTGCAGGAGAGGGAAAACCCGCTTTCACCAGCATTTCAATGTGAGGTAAAAAATATCTGCATGTGTCAGGATGGACAGGGTGAATAGAAACCATTTCTGTCTCAACCATAATTTGATCTCCATAAATAATTTTTTGGCCGACTATAAAAGTTAATTTTCTATTAATCAATGAAAGAATAAAAATTTTTATAGTTCTTTGAATGACTTATTTGGTTGTGTTATCAAATTTGAGATATGGGATCATTTAGGATAAACGAATTAATTATTTAATTAGTCGGAATAAATTTTAAAGTCCGAAAAATTGCAATCTAGATATTGAGTAATTATGACCGATATAAATCGTTAAAGTAATGAATATGTTATTTATACCATGAATTATATATAAATCATATGGTTATCTTTTGAGGTTGGAGTATATTCAGTAATTTATTTTAGTTTTTATTAGGTTAAATTACGAAATTTAGATTTATACAGACAATTTTTATGGGTATATAATTATAATCTTGTTATATCGCTTGTATATGTTGCAGGTTCTTAAATGAAACCTATCATCGATATGACGAAATCATTATCAAAAAGGAATTATAACATATTGACAGATTCTTCCATTGAGGTATCTCAATGGAAAATCAATGACCAAATATCAAGCTTTAGATGGATCAATTGTAAAGTGTCCATTAATCAGGTTTGTTTCAGATAGTCAATCTATGTTTACATTGGGACAGCAAATATTACAGCTTGGTGGTGATATGGAAAATTCCCATTGGTGCGAATATACATGATATTAATGGATATTATGAGAAGTTAGTAATTTTGCCTGATTAAATTACGACACCAAAAATTATGGAGCATCAAATAATTAG
>NZ_JAXOQA010000084.1:0-5714 GCF_047307945.1 Commensalibacter sp. A3DC
TCATAATGTTTGATTATGGTTGGGTTAGGGAGATCATATCGTGTTGCGATTAATTATCGTTGTACCATTCCTGGTACTTTTAATTATCTTTTTCTTGTTAAATATGACGCCTGTGCCAATGAATTTCTTTTCTGCTAATTGGCAAAGTTCTGTTGGAATGATTGTATTGCTGGCTGGAATCATTTCTTTTGCGATAGGAGCTTTAACAGTTTTCACCTCCTTGGTCAGTCAATGGAAAAGAGCCAGAAAGGCAGAACAGAAGATACGTGATTTGGAAACACAGTTAAATGAATTGCGGGCCCAGTATATAGCCCTGACTCAACAGAATACAACGCAGCAGGGAACAGGACAGAATGGGGCCCCAGTTCCAACAGCAACGTCTGCCTTTTCCCCTGCCGGGGTTGAACCTTCGCAACAGAATTCAGAAGAATAGATTTATTTCCACATATTATAATAAATAATTGATAGATCACTTAAGAAAAATAATGACAAAAACCGGCTTGATTCTTGCGATTGACACAAAAGATTATGATTTGGCTGAGCAATGGGCTCAAATTGCTGATTTAACAGGGCAAATGATTAAAATAGGTATGGAGTTTACCTACGCTTGCGGATTTGATGCGGTAAGGAAACTGGCTAGGGGTCGGCAAGTTTTTCTTGATCTGAAACTGCATGATATTCCCAATACCGTTGCATCCGCAATTGCCAGTTTGGTTTCTGTAAAACCAGCCATGTTGACTATTCATACGTTGGGCGGAAAAGACATGATTAAAGCCGCACGTAAGGCAATAGATGTCAATTTTCCTGATAATCAGAAACCGTTATTACTTGGGGTTACGGTTCTGACCAGTATGGATCAGGAGAATTTAAATAGTGTAAATCTTCATACGACACCTCTTGAACAAGTAATGAAACTGGCAGGAATGGCTTTGGACGCTGGTGTCGATGGTCTTGTTTGTTCATCTGAGGAAGTTGCAACTTTGCGTAAGATTTATGGAGATAAAGTTGTATTGGTGGTGCCGGGAATAAGGTTGGAAAATGCCAAAACAGATGATCAAAAGCGAATCATGACACCCGCGTTGGCACATAAGGCGGGTGCAAATTGGATTGTAGTGGGTCGGCCAATAACACAGTCAGCTAATCCACAACAGGTTGCTGAGGAAATCATTTGTCAGTTACAAGATTAATTTTATGGTTTCTATCAAGATATGTGGTGTAAGAGAAACGGCGACTTGTGATTTATTGTTAAAATTACGGGTCAATTGGGTGGGATTGGTTTTTTATCCAGCATCTCCGCGTTTTTTATCTGTTACCCAAGCGAGACAGTTGCCTGATTATGGTAAGGAAGGTCTGTTAAGGGTTGGTTTGTTTGTTAGGCCAAAATTAGATGATATAAAAAGAATTCTTGACAAGGTTCGGCTGGATATTCTGCAACTTTATTGTTCTGACAAGCAGGCGGCAATTATTCGAGAGGAAATCGGTCTGCCAGTTTGGTTGGCAAAGGGGGTTAAAACGCGTGATGATTTGCTTGAACCTTGCCAGGTTGATGGAATAGTGATTGAGGCGCCATTTTATGAATCGGATACAAGACCGGGCGGTAATGGACGCAAGTTTGATTGGTCCCTGACTAAAAACTGGAATCCGGCAAAGCCATGGTTGCTGGCAGGTGGATTAACGCCCGATAATGTGCAAGAAGCCATTCAGCAGTCAGGTGCAGAGGCAATTGATGTCTCATCAGGGGTTGAATCTGTATTGGGGAAAAAGGATCCAATCCTAATTCAACATTTTGTAAAAAATGCCAGACAAGAATATAATTGCGAATAATTATTATTGAACCTGAAATGCCCATTATGGGATTATTTCAAGAGAGTGTGTATCCTTCCTCTTCAATCGCTTTTTTGAGTTCATTCTCATTGACCGAACCGGTGATTTTTAATGTTCCGGTTTTCAAGTCGACATTGGCCTCCTGAACATCTGGAAGGGCTTCAACGGCTTCTTTTACAGCGTGGACACAATGTTGACATGTCATTCCTTCGACATGATATATTTTCATGATGAAAATCCTATTTAGTTAATGACTATGAAAGTTGATTATTATAGCATGTTTTATATTTTATACTAATTCTTATTTGCATACCGATAAAGTGTAGGATTGGTCGATCATGTCTGCAGCATTGGAAAATAAAGAAATTGATTTTGTAATTCGTGGAATGACATGTGCATCTTGTGTCAGACGTGTTGAGAAAGTCATTAAGCGTGTTGCAGGAGTTGAAGATGTCAATGTGAATCTGACATTGGAACAGGCCAGGGTAATTCCTAAACCAGCTATCCAACAACAAAATTTAATTGCTGAGATTGAGACGGCTGTCACAAAGGCTGGTTATCATGCGGAATGGCTTGATCCCGGTCATGCAGCTATCAACCTGAATGGGGATCGTGATGAAAAGGATTTATATCATTGGATTATCGCGGCCTTATTTTCCGCACCATTATTGGGTTCAATGATTGCTGGCGGTTTCAACCATCATTGGATGCTTCCAGGCTGGGTTCAGTTTTTATTGGCAACTCCTGTGCAATTCTGGTTGGGAAAACCATTTTATATTGCTGCTTATCGTGCGGTAAAATCAGGAAATGGAAATATGGATTTGCTGGTGATACTTGGTTCAGGTACCGCCTGGATTCTGAGCACATGTTTATTGCTTTCCTGGTTGTTGGGTTATTGCAAGGTTGAGCCTGATCTTTATTATGAAAGCGCCTCATTGATTATAACCTTTATTTTACTGGGACACTGGTTGGAAAAGCGGGCAAGATATAAAGCCGCTGATTCAATTAGGGCATTACAGGCTCTGCGTCCTGATACAGCTTGTAAACTTGTTGATGACAAAGAAATATCAGTTCCCCTCGATCAATTAATGGTTGGTGATCAGGTTGTTGTTCGTCCAGGTGAAACAATTCCTTGTGATGGTGTGGTCATACAGGGTGAAAGTGCGGTTGATGAGTCGATGCTGACTGGGGAAAGCCTGCCAATCGAGAAAAAAATTGGGGATAAAGTTACTGGTGGTTCATTAAATGATAATGGGCGTTTATCAATTAAGGTTGAAAAAACCGGGAGACAGACAAGATTGTCCGCTATTATCCAATTGGTTGAAAATGCACAAGCCTCCAAGGCGCCAATCCAAAAAATGGTGGATCGGATAAGCAGTATTTTTGTACCTGTTGTTATTATTCTAGCATTATTAACCTTTCTGGGTTGGTGGTTGATAAACGGTCTTTTTGTAATAGGGTTAATGCATGCCGCTGCCGTATTGGTGATTGCCTGTCCTTGTGCATTGGGTTTGGCAACGCCGACAGCTTTAGCCACTGGATGCGGGGCAGCAGCTCGTTCTGGTATTTTAATTCGTGATGCTGAAACTTTAGAGAGAGCGGTGCATGTCAAAAAGGTGGCATTTGATAAAACAGGAACCTTAACAGAAGGAAAACTGTCAGTCGTTTCAATTGTTTCCTTATCCGATTTTTCAAAAAAAGAAATTCTCTATCATGCAGCCAGTTTGTCTTTATCAAGCGAACATCCCTTGGCAAAGGCACTGCTATCTGAAGCCTCCTCTTATACTATTTCTTTAAAACAACCAGAAGAATTCCGGGTTATAAAAGAACAGGGACGTGGTGTCATGGGAAAGATAAAAGAACGGGTTTTCTTATTGGGCAATCAGCGGATGGTTGAATCGCATGGGTGTAAAATTCCTGATGTGCCGTCAGAAATTCGATCATCAACTTTATCCTGGCTTCTTGAGAAGATGCAAGATTCCTATCGTTTATTGGGTATTGTAGCTTTTGAGGATCATGTACGGTCTGGTTCGGTAGAGGCGGTTCGACGATTGAAAGAGCATTCAATCCAATCAATTATGTTGACGGGGGATAATGAAGCTGTCGCCAAAAAAATTGGTAATATATTGAGAATAGATGACGTTAAAGCGAATCTGACACCAGAAGATAAACAACAGTTTATCAAGAAACATGGTTCAAAGGGTATCGATCATCAGTCAATTGCCATGGTTGGAGATGGAATAAATGATGCTCCGGCCTTGGCAGAGGCGGATCTTGCCATTGCAATGGGCGAGGGAACGGATGTGGCGGCCGAGGTGGCTGGGATCGTATTGATGCGGAATAATCCTGAATTGGTCGCTGATACGTTGGATATTGCCAAAAGAACTCGTCAGCGTATCAAGGAAGGGTTGTTTTGGGCGTTTATCTATAATATTACCGGTATTCCTTTGGCAATGCTCGGATTTTTAAATCCGGCTATTGCAGGGGGAGCCATGGCTTTAAGTAGCGTATGTGTTGTTATGAACGCTTTAAGGTTATTACGCTGGAAAGCAAGAATCTAGATAAGATTTCCAAAATTCAAAATCTTAATTCTTATAGTAGTGTTGTTAATTTAGGATATGGCCCGGTTTTGCTGGTTGGCAATTTGCAGTCCTAATTTGTTGAATAAGGTCAAATCACTGCTTTTTTCTGGATTGGGACAGGTTAGCAAACGTTCACCCAGAAAAATAGAATTGACTCCAGCCAGATAGCACAAGGTCTGCATTTCATTACTCATCTCCGTTCTGCCGGCTGCCAATCGGACATAGCTTTCAGGCATCGTGATTCGGGCGACAGCAATTGTACGAATAAAATCAATGGGATCTATGGGGTCTGCGTTACCCAAAGGTGTTCCTTTGACGCGGATAAGCATATTGATAGGCACGCTTTCCGGATGTCTGGGTAAATTGGCAAGGGTTGCAATCATGCTGACACGGTCTGCTTCATCTTCATTCATTCCGAGAATACCCCCACAACATACTTTGATACCGGCATCACGAACAAAAGCGAGGGTATCCAGACGATCCTGATATGTACGGGTTGAGATGATCTTTTCATAATGTTCTTCAGAAGTATCAAGATTATGATTATAATAATCCAGCCCAGCGTTTTTAAGTTTTTCAGTTTGTTCCAGATTAAGCATTCCTAAGGTTACGCATGTTTCCAGCCCAAGATTTTTAATGCCTTCTATCATAGCACAAACGGTCTCGAGATCGTGATCTTTCGGGGAACGCCAGGCGGCACCCATACAAAAACGTGTCGCACCTTCCGCTTTGGCAGCTCGTGCTTTTTCAAGCACTTTTTCAACGGACATGAGACGGTCTGCCTTAATTTTTTCTTCATGTTTTGCACTTTGTGGACAATAAGCACAGTCTTCGGGACATCCTCCACTTTTGATCGAGAGCAAGGTTGAAACCTGAATTTGTGTTGGATCGAAATTTAATCGGTGGGCAGTTTGTGCTTGGTAAATAAGCTCGGGCAACGGGAGCTGAAACAAAGAAGCAATTTCCTCCTTGGTCCAGTCGTGACGAATCGGAAAATTATTAAAAATCGTTGTTGAGAAATCTCTTTTAAGCGGCATATATAAGTCCTTAATTTATCATAAATAATTTTACGAGATTACTGAAAATTGGTTTTAAGTATTATTTTTGTATCGTAGAAGTTGTAGGCAAGGTTTATCAACAAATTGATAAATTATATATGCAGATGTTAATATGCAAAATATATAAATGACGATATTAATTCCTTTTGTGGTATGTAAATGAAAATATTTTGAACAGATATTTATCCAAATAGGATGAATTAGGTAAATAGAATATGAAATATCTCCTAAAAATTTTGCAAAATTATTA